>CAYQLN010000069.1:0-4947 GCA_964418455.1 uncultured Christensenella sp. | reverse complement strand
CACGTCGCCCGCTTTAAGCATAAGCGCGCCGTACATAGTGTAGTCTTTCAAAACGCTTGCGAGCGCGGCTTCCGTAGAAGCGTATTCGGGAAGTCCCGTTTTTTTGTTGATTTTGCCCTCTCTCGCTTTAAAGAGAAGTTCCGCGTATTTAACGTTGTTTTCGTCTGTTTTCGGGTCTACTATTTTAACGCCCGCAAGATTAACTTCGGGATTGTTTTTCGCTATTTCTTCGGAATTGCCGAGCAAAACCACCCTTGCGATTTTTCTTTGAACTATTTCCGCGGCGGCTTTAACCACCCTCGAATCTTCGCCTTCAGGAAGAACCACGCATTTGTTTTTCTCGGTTGCTCTTTTTATAATGCTTTCAAGAACGCTTGCCATTTACTTTTGCTCCTTTAATTATTTTTGAATCAAAACGCTTTATATTTTCGGCGAAATGATGTAAAATATTATTATTCTTGAATTATTTTACACCATTTACCCGAAAAAGTAAATGTTAATTAAAAGGTTTTGGTAAGTTTTTATGAAATTTTGTTTTTGCGTTGCGGAATACAACCCTTTTCACAACGGACATTTGAAACATATTGAATATATGAAAACCGAACTCGGCGCGGAGCACGTTATCGTTATAATGAGCGGAAATTTCTGTCAACGCGGCGAGCCTTCCGTGCTCAATAAATACGTTCGGGCGAAACACGCGATCAAAGCGGGCGCAAGCGCGGTTATAGAACTCCCTACCGTTTTTGCCGCGGCAAACGCGGAAACGTTTGCGAAAGGCGCGATCAAAACGGCAAGCGCGCTCGGCTTGGAAGGCGGACTGTGCTTCGGCGCGGAAAGCGGCACGAAAGACGATTACCTTAAACTCGCGAGAATTCTTTCCGAGGAAAGCAAAGAACTTAAAGCGGCGATCAAACGCAGATTAGACGCGGGCGAAAGTCTTGCGAAAGCAAAATGCGAAGCGGTTAAAGAGTTGTATCCCGAAGAAAACTTTGCGGAACTTTTATTTAAGCCGAATAATCTGTTGGGCGCGGAGTACGCAAAGGCGGTAGCCGCAAACGGATATAATTTGGAACTCTTCCCTATGATAAGGGAGGGCGACCACAACGACCCGACTTTGAAAAAGAAAATAACCAGCGCTTCGAGCATACGTTCGGCATTAAAAGAGGGCAAGTATAAAAAATTAAAAGGCGTCGTTCCGAAATACGTTTTCGAAAGTTTGAAAAACGCTTCTTTCGATTTCGACGATATTATAATGTCCGCGTTAATACGCGCGCAAGCCCCAGACATAGAAAAACTTGCCGATTGCACGGAAGGCTTAGAAAACCGCGTTAAAGCGCTTTCGAAAGATAATTTAAACCTCGATTTATTGATAGAAAAAGCGACCACCAAGCGTTACCCCTCTTCGAGGATAAGACGACTGCTTATAGCAAACCTTTTGGGAATAACCAAAAAAATCACCGAAGACGCGCTTAACGACAAACTATACGTTAAAATTCTTGCGATAAACGAAAATCATAAAGGCCTCGTTTCCCTTTTCGCAAAAAGTTCTTCCGTGCCCGTTCTAACAAGAAAAACCGACGTGGTTAATCTCAAAAAAACCGCGGAAAAATGTTTCCAAATAGACGCGCTCGCAAACCAACTGTTCAATTTAGCGACAAAAGAAAAACAAAACGAATTTCAAACTATATTCGTTAAGCCGTAATCCTTTGAAAAATCGAAAGCGGAATTATTAAAAACATAACGAAAAAACAAAAGCAAACAAAAAAAGAATCTTCGATTTTACGAAGACTCTTTTTTTGTTTTAAATCACGCCGTTTAATATAAAACGGTACTATTCTTTATAAGTGTTCGTTCCTATCGCAAGAGCGCGAATCAACTCGTCGAAATCTACGCCGCCTGCCCAGAACCCGGAATATCCGTCGTTAAGAACATCTATTTCCGAAAGTTCGGTCGTTTCGATTTCGGGAGAAACGTATTCTTTTTTCATTTTTCCTCCTTATGCGATACCGCTCGCGGCGCAATATACCGCTATTATGCTTTTCGCAAGGTTGACTTCTTTTTCTACCGAACTGCTAAGATTTCCTTTCAAAACGGCGGCAGCGTTCATAGTAACCTGCGTCACAACGCTACCCGACGCGTCGTATACCACGAAAGTATATTTTGTAGCCAATCCGCCGAGCAAAACGTTTTCGTAGCCGATTTGATACCTGTCGAAAGACCAACCGTCGGCAGTTAATTTATTAACGCTACTATCCGTTAATTTAACGTTCACAAGCGTGGTTCCACTCGTTCCCTCGCCCGAGAATACTTTATAGGAATATCCCGAAACGTCTAAGCCCTTTGCGACTCTCAGAACTAAGCCGATACCGAAATTATTATCTACGATAATATTAGCGGAATCTATCTTCTGGACTTTCAAATTATTGAAATTTTTGACCGTTTGCGTTAAATAAGCGTTTTCCTCTACCCACGCGGTTTGCGCGGAAGTGAGAGAATAGGTTTTATCGGAAGCGTTTGTCAAAACGGAGTTTATGGAATTACTCGAATCTTGTGGCCAATACTCTTGCGCCGCCGTTCCGTAGTTAAGAAGCGCTTTCGCTATTTTCTTTTGCGTATCGGTCGCCGAAGAACTGTTTGCTATTTCGCCGAGATAGGATTGCGCGGTGATTATATATTTCGACCACGCTTTGAGCGCGTCGCCCTCTATTGTCCTCGTAGTAACGGATTTTGTTAAACCGACCGAACCTGTTTTCGTTCCAGTCAAGGTATTATCGCAACCGATAGTGAAAGCAACGTTTCCGGTTACCGACGCTTGGTCGTAGGTTATTTTTTTGATTTCTATCTTATCGTTCATATCCTGCGGAGCCATTAAAGTCATAGTGGCAACGTAGGCGTTTTTACTCGAATTGAAAACGGGCGTTACGGTTTGAGTGTGTCCGTTGAAAGAATATTCAACAGATTTCATCGTAACTTTCAAGCCCTTATTGAATTTTATGTTATGGTTAACGTTAAAATTAGAACCGACGTTCATATCGACGGATGAATTCGAAGTGTCCAAACTGATATTCGCCGCGTCCGCCGTTAGCGTGGAGGTAATTTCGTTAGTATTCAAACAACCGCTATAAAAAGTGAACTCGCTGAGCGTGGGGCTGAATCCTTCGCTCACTCCGCCCGCGCCGCCGTCGACGTTGTTGCCGAATATCGACTGCCCGCCGATAGTGAAATCGTATCGCGGATTACCGCCGAAGCCCGTATCTATCGAAGAAGCGCTGTGCGTCATCGGAATGCATTCTTGCACCAGATAAGTGGAAGTTTCTTCGCAGAATACCACGACAAGCGTCCTTTCGGTGGAAATATCGTGCATAAGGAATATCCTGTACCATTTAGCGGTATCCTCGAAAAGGTTGGTAAAGAAAATGGTGGAATTCACGCCGTCGTTACTGCCGTTTATAACCACTTCCAAAGTAGAAGTATGTATCGCGGCGTAACACCCCGAATACTTGTCGCTCACTCCGTATTGGTTGGTGGTGGAGAATATTTTATGCGAACGTTGACTCATCTTTTTCGCGTATACTCTGAACGAAACGGAGAACGAACCTTGATATTTATCCGACCAGTCGCTGTTTTCCGAACCGCCCGAACCGCGTTTCGCATACAGAATATGCGTCGGGTTGGTCTTTTTCGCATACACTATATCGGTGGAAGAAGTGCTTCCCGAAGAGTTGTTCGACGTATAAGTTTCCGCGTCTAACGTAATTCCGCCGAGAGAGGTGTTAACCGCCAAATTGCCGGGGTTAACCAAATCGTAGTTCGAGCCGGTCGAGGAAACGCTGTTCTTTCCTACCGTAGTGGACCCGTCGAATTTATACTGCGCGATTTTAGTGAAACTCGAAGTAGTTCCGACGACGGGAACAAGCCTTTCGAGTTTTTCTTTCATATTGTTTACTTGCGACGAAGTAACCGCGTCCGAACCGCCGTAAACGGTTAAAGAACGCATTTTGGTTTGCGTTATTCCGTTAGCGGAATCGTAGCAACTCATAACGTAATTTTGCCCGAACAAACTCTGTCCGCCGATTGTAAACGAATAGGGATATCCGCCGAACGAACCGCCTTTGATGGTCTTAGAAGCGTTTTGCCAATCCCCTCCGTCTTTTTTAGCGTATAAAGTAGCGGTGGAACCGTCGTAAACCAAAATCGCGTTTACCCAGCAATATTCGGTCGTAGTGAAAAAACCGCCTATTCTGACTTCAACGTTCGCTCCGCCTGCTTCGCTTGACAAACCGTTGCCGACGTATGCGACTATTCCCGTCGCGCCGACGCCGATAGCCGTGCCGTTGGCATAGGTGCCCGTGTTAAAAATGTAGTAACCGCCGGAACTTACGCCTTTTGCATAGAAACGAACGGCAACCGAGAACGGACCTTTTCTAACGTAGTCCGACCAATCTAAATTGTATGTAGTGGAGTTTTGTTTCTGCTGATAAAAACCCGAAGCGGAGGTAACCCCGAACGAGTGACAATAGCAATTATCGCCGGTGAACGAATAGGAAGCGGTAGCCGCGTCGTATTTAACGGTATCCGTTCGTTTTAAGCTCTGCCATTTTTGATTATCGTAACCTATCGTGGAATAATCTGCCAAAGTGTGGTCCGTTACCCACGTAGAGCCGTTATATTTGTAGTATCCGCCGGTAGACTCGTTAACACCGTCTTCATAAGAAACCATTTTGGTGCAAGCCGTTCCGAGAATCGCGTCGCCTTTATGCAAAATAGCAAGTTCGCCCGGGTCGATAACCCCGTTATAAAACCTCAAATCGTTCATTCTTATTCCGCTTGCCTGAATAGCGGAACCGACGCCTACTTTGTTCGCTACTGTTGCCACCGCATAAGCGTTATTAACGTCGTAATAAGCCATTTTGCCGTTTAAACAAAATCTATATGAAGTATCGTAAG
>CAYQLN010000068.1:0-4953 GCA_964418455.1 uncultured Christensenella sp. | reverse complement strand
ATTTATTACTTCGCGCTTTTTTAGTTCGTTAAACGATAATTCCATATAATACGATATGCTTTCTCCCCTTTTTTATGACAAAACAAAAACGCGACGAATTCTCGCCGCGTTCGATTTTTTAACGTTTAATAATCGTATAATGCGTATTCGTTAAGGTCACTCGGATAAGCGATTCCGTCCTCATAAATTTCCCACGTCGTTTCCGTTTCGCTAATGGTCATTATAGTCCCTTCCGTATGCTTTATCTTGGAATACGCCTTGCAAGCGACAAGCGCTTTATTTCCGTCAAACACAAAAACACAGTACGTATCGTCCAACATTTCGGTAATTTCTCCGCTATATTCGTCTACGTCCTTTCCCGAAGCCTTTACCTTAAAAAGAGTATACGTCCCGCTATAACCTACTTCGTAACTTATTTTAAATCCCTTGCCCATTCTGCGAATTTCTAATTCTATTTCGCGGACCGTCGGATTTAACAGCGCCGAATACGTATCGTAAAAGTCTTCCTCCGTTACGGACATTTTATACTTTTGGTCGACAGGCGTTCCGTTCGACGTTCCTTTGTCGTGACAATACGCATACCCGTCTTTATAATACATCTCCGTCGTGCCGTTTTCGTTCTCTCGTTCGCTTTCTATGTTTACTTTTTCCACACTGTGAAAAAGCCATTTCCCGTTCGACTTAACGAAATACATTTCTTCGGTATATTCATTCCGTTCTGTTTTTACTTCCTTCCCGGAGACGATATCGTAATACTCGTCATAACCTTTTTGAGTCACCTTACCGCCCGTTCCCGCGTTTAACCCGCTTTTTTCTTTTTCCGATTTTGCGGCGAAAACAATCATTTCGTCAAGCGTCGACGCTCCGAAATTCGCGTCGAATATAGAACTGCCGAAATTTGCTCCGCCAAGCAAAGCCAACGAGCCCGCGCCCGCTATCACGACGCAAACGAAGCACAAAAACATTTTTTTGAAAAGTTTAAAACCCATAGTCCTCTCCGATAAACCGTTCGTTCTTTTTAAGCCGCGTATTCTTCCGTTTCTTTTTTATCCACTTATTATATATTAAACCTATATTTAATATTTGTCAACGATTAATATTTTCTATCCACTTAAAAACGCGGCGATTTTTCGCCGCGTTTTGTTGTTAATTCTAAAAAAATCAAATGTCCGTCCGATAAGTTACGCTAACGTTGCTGCAATCTCTATCGGTATTTTCCCTTATGAATCGCATTAAATTTCTTGCGTCGGTCGAACTTCCGTTTAACAAAACAACGTATCGTCCGCTTCCTTTTCCGTCAACTATATCGTAATCGCAGTACATGTGAGCACGAATCAGCAATTCCTCTAACTCATACCTCGGCATATACCCACCGCCCGTCGAAACGGGAGAATCTTTTAACTCATTAAAGTCGATGAACAAAGACAAAACCAATAAAATACATCCTGCGGTATAAACTTTCGCTATGATACGAATAACGGTTATTTCCACCAACGCGCCCGAAACCAAACTTAATAAAAACGGGGTTCCCACGAGGAACAAATAATACACTATCGTAGAAAAAACAGTCGGCTCTTCGTCGTCTAAAATTCTCGATAAAGTTTTCTTAAACACGATAATCCACACAATCATCGTGGTGCAGAAAGCGAAATATTCCGCGGCGTATTCTTCCGTTTCCATCAAAGTCGGAAAAATAAAGGAAATTCCTAATAAAGTATACCCTATCGCGCCGCCTATAAAAACCAAAAAAATCAAAACAAAAAATATTTTATTCAAAAATCCGCTTCGCGAAGTATGTATATAAATGAACGGCAAAATCATTATGACGAGCACCGTTTTCATAAATCCGAACATATCCGATTGCGCTTCTTCGCCGCCAACGCTATAAAGACAACCTATCAAAACCATCAATCCTACGTGCGCCAAAATGGAAATCCATTTCCTTAAATTTCCGCTCATTATACCGTTCCGCTCCTTTTTTGTCCTCTCCCGCAAAACAGCGCGGGGAGCCTTTTATAAACCGCGTTTATTATATACCAAACCAAAAAAAATGTAAAGGTTATTTCCTTAAATACTTTCCTTTGCGAAAAATCGCCGAGTTTGCCGCTTCGGAATCGGCTATAAAAACGCTTCGCTCTTTCACAACCCGATACGCGCCGAATTTTTCACGACGATTAACCGTTATATTTCAAACCGCCGAGCGTTTTACTCGGCGGTTTGAAATTAACTTATCGTTTTTTAATTTTTTAGACATGTTTTAATGGCTTTAAGCGCGTTTTTTTCTATTCTGGAAACCTGCGCCTGACTAATTCCCACGCATTCGCTGATTTCCGTTTGCGTTTTCCCCTCGTAGTATCTTAAAAAAATAATTTTCTTTTCTCGCTCTTCGAGAGAAGATAGCGCGACATCGAGAGCAACGCGCTCCGCCCAATTTTCTTCGGTGTTTTTTTCGTCGCCGATTTGGTCCATAAGCAAAAGCGTATCTCCCGATTTGTTATAAACGGGGTCGTATAACGAAACGGTGTCGCTAATGGCGTCGAGCGCGTAGGAAACTTCGCTTGCTGCCATATTCATAGCCGCCGCCACTTGCATTAAATCCGCTTCTTCGCCGTCCGCCTCTAACTCTCCGCGCGTTTTAAGGGCAAGATAAGCGGTGTCGCGTATACTCCTTGCGACGCGAAGAGAATTTCCGTCGCGAAGAAATCTTTTTATCTCGCCTATGATCATCGGAACGGCATAGGTGGAAAACTTAACGCCGAAAGAACAATCGAAATTGTCTATCGCTTTAATCAATCCTATAACGCCCGCCTGAAAAACGTCGTCGCCGCTCGGTTTTTTCGCCCAAAACCTTTTTATGACCGAAAGCACCAACCGCATATTGCAAACGATAAACTCTTCTCTCGCGCTCTTGTCGCCGAGTTGTATTCTCGATAAAAGTTCTCGGCTTTTTTCTTCGGTAAGAACGGGCAGTTGCGAAGTGTTTACTCCGCATATAACCACTTTGCTGCTCATAACCAACACCCCCTTTTTATGTATCTTATAAAAAAAAGGAAGTCTTAAAAGTATGCGCCGTTTTAAAATTTTTATAACCGTTTTTATAATAATTTATGTCAAACCATTTTCGCGAATTCTTTTTTTAACCGAGAAATGATTTTCTTTTCCAATCTGGAAATATAGCTTTGCGAAATACCAAGCATATCCGCCACCTCTTTTTGAGTTTTTTCCTCCGCGCCGTTTAGCCCGAAACGCAATCCCACTATGGTTTTTTCTCTGCCCGAAAGTTTTTCGAGCGCGATTTTCAAAAGGTCGGTTTCCACTCCGAACTCTATTTTTTTATAAACCGTATCGCCGTCAGTTCCCATAACGTCGGAAAGGAGCAGTTCGTTGCCCTCCCAATCGGTATTGAGCGGTTCGTCGAAAGAAACTTCGCTTTTTAATTTTACAGTTCTTCTTAAATGCATTAAAATTTCGTTTTCTATGCATCTCGAAGCGTAAGTCGCGAGTTTAATGTTTTTTTCCGCGTCGAAAGAATTAACCGCTTTTATAAGCCCTATCGTTCCCACGGAAATTAAATCGTCCAAATCCACTCCCGTGTTTTCGAATCTCCGCGCTATGTACACAACCAGCCTTAGATTATGCTCTATGAGTTTATCCTTAACGCCCTCTTCTCCCGAGGTAAGTTTGTTTATAAGTTCGCCCTCTTCTTCGGGATTAAACGGTTGCGGAAGAGCCTCTCCGCCGCCGATATACCTTAAAACGTTCTCGCCCAATCCGAACAGATTAAGAAACCTTTTCAACTTCACGATTATCCCCGTCATCTTCCATCTCCTTAAAAAAATCAAAGTTCAACAAAAAATCGCAATCTTCGCTTATTCGCCCTTTTGCCGCTCCTAAATACGCCCTTTTAACTATATGCGGACTACCTTCGGAAAATACGGTTACGCTCTCTATTTCCATAACCGCGGTTTCCGCCAATCCTCCCGCCGTAGCATAAACGGTTTTATAAATTTTTCGCGGACATTTCGCAAACGCTTCGGTCGCGAAATCTTTGTTCGCCATTATAACGGGCGCGCCGTTGAAACTAAGTCCGTTGCCCGTATCCACAAATCCCGTCCCCGTGATTTTTTCGCCGTTTTTCAAAACCAACTCGCACCTTTTTTTAAGCGCGGAAATTTCTCGTTTTTTCACTATCGCGCTAATCGTTGAGCGAGAGAATTTCAACAATAAAAGCACGGGCACGAATACGACAGCCGTGCATATTTCCTTTCCGTAATCAATCCCGAAAAGCCAAAACGCCGCCATTATTCCGCCGCCGACGGCAAACGTTAAAAGCAGAAAAATCGCGCCCGTTTTATACCCTTGTTTAACGCTTTTGAATTTAGCGGAAAGACAAACCAGCAACCCGCCCGACAACAGTTTTATAACCGCCGTTAAAACGGCGTTGAAATCCAATAGCGGAAACGCGACGGCAACCGTCGCGCCCAAAATTCCGCACAAAAAAAGCCGCCGTTTACTCACGGGCGCACCCGTTAGCGTTAAGGCGACTTTTAGCAACGAATAGTCTATTATGAAATTGTCTATCAAAACGTATTCTATATAAACGGTCATTGCCTGCACCTTGCGTTCATATTATCACGCACGGAACAAGCCCGTTTTATAACTTTTTTTGTTTTTTAATCCTTTTTTGTCGAGAGTTATTTCAAAAACGACGTTATAATTCCGTTCTGCACGTAAAGGAATTCGTCTTTAATTCTCAGTCTGCCGTTTATAATTTCCAAATACTCCGCGTTCAGTTTTAACGGCTCGGAATATTTCTCGTTAAAGTTTTCGCCGAACTGCTTGTTAAACTCTTCTATGCTTATTCCTTCCGCCGTGCGCAAACCGAGCATTATATATTCGAAGCACGCGTCCTCTTTTTCTATAACGTCGCTGGAAATTTCGGGCGTTTTATTA
>CAYQLN010000067.1:0-4969 GCA_964418455.1 uncultured Christensenella sp. | reverse complement strand
AGTAATATATGAAAGGTTTTAATTAAATATGAAATAAAAAAAGCAAAATAAAAATTTCAAACATTATTTTCGTCTTTTTCTAAACTGTTATTTTCCTGTTCCTCTTCACGTTTCATCTTTCTTTTAACAACCATTGTTTTTATACTTGTCGGATGCTCGTCGCCCGCAAGCATTCGCTCGATATTTTTTCTATGAGCGAACCAAGTTAAAAAAGATATTGCAAAAAGCAACATATTCGTAGCGATATAATATCCTAATCCGCTTATCGGTTTTTGCGTTCCGTAATTCAAAAAAAGCCTTATTGCTCCAGCAACCGCCGAAGGCGAAATAGCGATAAACGAGCCCATTGCTCCGAATTCGGTGAAATATATAAACAGAACCGCCGCTACCAAAGCCATAATTGCGATAACCGCCCATTCCCAACCGTGAACGGATTCGATTACTAAAAAGACTCCGATTGTGGAAGCAATACCTTTTCCTCCGCGAAACTTATAAACCACAGGGAAAACGTGCCCTAAAACGACCAGAAAACCGCATGCATAAGAAGCAAATTCGTTAACGGGAAAAGTAGTTTGATAAAATACTCTGCCCTGAAAAACGTAATAAGAAATTAAAGTAGGTATAGCGCCTTTAAAAATATCGAGAAAAAAAGTTAAAAGTCCGAGTTTTAAGCCAAAATTACGGCTCATATTCAACGTTCCCGGATTACCGCTTCCCATTTTTGTTATGTCCGCTTTTTTGGACTTAGAAATAAGCCTAGCCCAACTTATGTTTCCGACGCCGTAACTACACGCACCGAAAATAACTAAAAGTAAAAAATTACTCATCGTCGTTTCTTTCCCTTACTGCTATTTTAATCGGCGTTCCCGAAAAATCGTATGCTCGGCGCAAGCAGTTTTCCAAATATCTTTTATATGAAAAGTGCATCAATGCGCTTTCGTTCACAAACAGAACGAAAGTAGGCGGATTGGTTCCTATTTGAGTGGAGTATTTAATTTTTAAACGTTTGCCGTTTACCGAAGGCGGTTCGTTTGCACGAACACAATCCAAAATCAAATCGTTAAGTTGTCCGGTAGTTATTTTTCTATTTGCGTTTTCAAGAACGCTGTCGCATAAATCTATGATTTTATCCGTGCGTTGTCCCGTTTTTGCGGAAACGTAAACAGATTTAAAATAATCCATAAACTTCAGTTCTTCCGAAAGTTTAGCGTTAAATAGGTTTACGGTGTTCGTATCCTTTTCGATTAAATCCCACTTGTTCATAACGATTACGGACGGTTTTCCCTGCTCGTGGACGTAACCGCAAATTTTAACGTCTTGCTCTGTTATTCCCGCCTCGGCGTCGATCATTATAACGCAAACGTCCGCACGCCTGATAGCCCCCAAAGCCCTTAAAACGCTGTAATATTCCAAGTCCTCTTCAACGCTTCTTTTCTTTCTTATGCCCGCCGTGTCGATAAGCACGTAATCTTTGCCCTTGTATTTAAACGGAGTATCGATCGCGTCACGCGTGGTACCCGCTATGTTTGACACAATCGTGCGGTTAAACCCTAATAATTTATTACATAAACTCGATTTTCCCGCATTAGGTTTTCCAACGACGCATATCTTAACGGAATCAACGTTTTCGCTTGTGTCCGTCGAGTCAAAATAAGATACGACCTCGTCCAACAAATCGCCTATTCCCGTGCCGTGCTCGGCAGATATTCCAAAAGGCTCGCCTAATCCCAAAATATAAAATTCAAATAGTTTTTCGGGAGAATAATTATCTAATTTATTAACCGCGAGAACTACGGGTTTTCCCGATTTTCTGAGTTTTATGGCAACGTCTTCATCGCCTGCGTTCAAACCGATTTTCGCGTCGGCAAATAAAATAATAACGTCTGCCGTTTCTATTGCGATTTCCGCTTGCGTTTGAATATGTCTCCACATTTCATCGGTGGACTTTAATTCCAATCCGCCCGTATCGACAAGCGAAAACTGCCGACCGCACCATTCTGCGTCAGCATATATTCTATCCCTCGTAACTCCGGGGATATTTTCTACTATTGATATTTTTTTGCCGACAACCTTATTGAAAAACGTTGATTTTCCGACATTCGGTCTGCCGACGAGAGCCACTAACGGTTTAGCCACTTTTTTTACCTTTTGTTGTTTTTACGCGGTAAAAAGGTTAAAAAAATTTAACCCTTTTACCGCACATAACCTTTATTTTTAATTTTTATTAAAACCACATTAAAACTGTTCCGACAATAAAGATTGCTACGCAAATCCAATAGGTAATTTTCCAACCTTTCTTTTTATCGGCAACAAATGAATACGCCAAAATACCTATTACTATAACGACGCAAATATTTTTTATCGTGTTAAGCAAGTTTAATACCGTAGCGCCGAAAAGCTCTAATCCGAGGCTGTTAAGACCTGTTAAAATTTCAAGAATAGCAAGCGTGATTAGCGCGATAAACGCAAATAAATTTAAGATGCTTTTGTTACTTGTTTTCATAATAAACTCCTTTAATAATTTTTTTCTTTTAATTTTTTTAATACTTTTTTAAAATAATCGGGCAAATCCGCAAAAAAAGTTACGTTTTCATTAGTTCTCGGGTGAATAAACGAAAGTTCTCTTGCGTGCAATAATTGTCCGTTTAATCTGAATTTTTGATTTTTAAAACCGTATTCGGGGTCTCCGACAATGGGATGCCCCATATACTTTGCGTGGACTCTTATTTGGTGAGTTCTTCCTGTTTTTAAGGAAAATTCACACAAAGTGTAGCCTTCGTATTTTTTTATAACCTTATATTCCGTTACGGCATTTCTACCTACGGAAACAACAGCCATTTTAGTTCTGTCGCTCGGATTCCTTCCGATAAGCGTTTCTATAACCCCGCTGTCGTTTTTCAACTCGCCCTCTAAAAGAGCAACGTATTTTCTCGAA
Source organism: uncultured Christensenella sp. (assembly GCA_964418455.1). GTDB lineage: Bacteria > Bacillota > Clostridia > Christensenellales > Borkfalkiaceae > UBA1259. The sequence goes on along the minus strand of CAYQLN010000067.1, from coordinate 2,034 downwards.
CAGGTTTTATTTTCCAACTGCTTTGCAAGTTTAACGTGAGCAAAATCGTTTTTCGCAACGACCAAAAGACCGGATGTGTTTTTATCTATTCTATGCACGATGCCGGGTCTTATAACTCCGTTTATGCCGGATAAATTATCCAAATGAAACAAAAGCGCGTTTACGAGGGTATCGCCTTTCGTTGCATTACCTGCATGCACCGTCATCCCTTGCGGTTTATTGATTACCGCCAAGTCGTCGTCTTGATACACAATATCTAAATCGATGTCCTTCGGCGTTAAATCGAGGGTTTTGTCTTCCGGAATATAAAGTTCGATCACGTCACCCTGTTTTAGACTTTTATTACTTTTGCAAGTTTTGCCGAACAAAGATACGCAATTTTCATCACAGAGCCTTTTAACTTTTGAGCGAGTAAACCCGGTTTTCTCCGCCAAAAAAACGTCTACTCTTTTATTTATTTCGTCAGAGTTTACTTGAAATATCTTTTTTTCCATTTTTATTAGGTATTATAGAATTATCGTCTAAAAACAAATAATGTATAACAAGCATTACAACGCCTACCGTTAAATACGAATCCGCTAAATTAAAGGTAGGAAACCTGTACCATCCGAAAAGTATGAAACTTAAAAAATCCACTACCGCGCCGTATGCGATTCTATCAATAAAATTCCCGACGGCACCGGCGAAAATCAAAATCACGCCGAATTTTAAAAATTTATAATTTTTCTTCGAAACGTAAACGTAAAAAAACACTATTGCGGCAAGCGCAATCACCGTTATAATCTTAAAAAAGGTCTGTCCCCACGTTTTATCGCTTAAAAATCCGAACGCCGCCCCGCTATTCATTAAAAAATCAAAATAAAAAAATCCTTCAATAACGGTAGTTTTTTTCCACGTGGTGTTTTCTGCAAGATTTTTAACGTAGATTTTCGTCATTTGATCGGCGAAAATCAACGCTGCCGTTATCGCAACGCAAATTATTTCAAAAACTATTCTTCTTCGATTAGCCCTAATTCCTTGCATAAATTCTCCAAATCGAGTTCTCCCGGATTCAAAACTTCATTTAAATCGAACCCGTTGGTAGAAACGGCTACTACTTGCGACGTTTGCGTTTTAGAAAAACGGTTTTCGTTGTCGATAACACCGTCTGCACAGTCTACAAAATTTTGTCCGTAAGCGTCGCCCAACATTTTATAAAGTTTTTCTACCGCTTCTTTTGTTTTTTGTATTTCCGGATATAACGGATATTTATCGTATAAATACTTAAAATAGCCGTCAAATCTCACTACAAAAGTTTTAATTCTTTCAGTTTCAAGTTTATATTTATCAAAAGCGGATTTTACTATTTCTTCGGCTTTGTCTTCCGCGTCTTTTAAAACTTTTAATGCCTTTTTTTCGTTTTGTTTATAACTTTCAAGTTTAAGAGAAAGAACTTCGTTCTCTTCGACGAGGTCGTTTATTCTGTTTTTTTGCTCTTGAAAACTATTGGCAAACGCCTCTGCTTGCTCTTTCAAAAGTTCTTCGACTTCGCTTTTTTTGTACTTGCGTTTAGAAAGTTCCAAAACATTTTACCTTTTAGAGAACCAATTATTCTCTTCCCTTTATTTCAGTAAGCATTCTGCTTTTTAGTTCATACAACGAATCCGACAAATCGACTTTATATAATTGCGGTTTGTCGATTCTTTTATATTCGTCCCACAAACTTTCGATTTCTTTTTCTGCGTATGATTTTATTTCTTTCAGTTCGGGGAGTTTATACACTAATTTCCCGTCGATGATTATTTCTTTTTGCAAAGAACGAACTTCATATTCTTCAAAAGTAGTGGTTTTCCACCTTTCCGTCGGGTGAGTTATTGTGTACGGTTTAGATAAATCGATTTCATCCTCGCCTCTTAAATATATCACATCCGCTTCTGCTTTTCCCGTTTTTTTATCATAAATTCTGTAAATATTTTTAAATCCGGGGTTGGTTATTTTTTCCGCGTTGTTGGAAACTTTGATTTTAGGCGTAATTTTGCCGTTTCCGTCTATTAT
>CAYQLN010000066.1:0-5142 GCA_964418455.1 uncultured Christensenella sp. | reverse complement strand
ATTTTACCCCCTTTCCCTTTGACTTTTTGCTTGCTCTCACGTTTGCAATAACAACGACCGAAAGCGTTACGACGAAAATAATTGTCGTGAGCGCTCTATAAATCGGCACTTTTTCGCTCGCCGTTTCGGTTGTTAGCGCAATCGCTTTATAAACAGCCGTGCTTATAGTGTCGTAACCGAGCGGAGAAAGCGTAGCGGTGATTATATAATCGTCAAGAGAAAGCGTTACCGCCAACATAAAGCCGGTAAGTATTCCCGGAAGTATTTCCGGCAAAACCACCTTAAAAAGGGCCTGCGTCGGCGTTGCGCCGAGGTCTAATGCCGCTTCGTATAAACTGCCGTCCATTTGTTTTAATTTCGGCGTGACGGAAAGCACTACGAAGGGCGCGGTCAAAACAATATGCCCGACGTATAAACCGAAAATCGAACGGTGTTCCGCACCCAAAATCATAAACAGCATTACAAGCGCGCAAGCGGTTACCACTTCCGAATTAACGACGGGAATTTGCGACGCTCCGTTCAACGCCTTTCCGAATTTGCCTTTACTATAATATAAACCTATCGCTCCGAGCGTTCCTAAAACGGTGGCGACGGTTGCGGAAATCACCGCCAACAAAACGGTGTTTATAACCACGTCTTTAACTTCGCCTAATTTTTCATACCACTTAAAGGAAAATTCGTTCCAAACGCCGATTGTTTTGCCGCTATTGAAACTATATATAACCAATATAAAAATCGGGATATAAATAAACGCGAGAACCAAGAAAACCCATCCGCGAGTAAAAAATTTCTTTATCATAAATTTGTTCCCCTCCCCGCGTTTTCGCCGTTAAAGCCGCCTGTTAACAACATAGACACAAACATTATAACAAGCATAACGAGAGCGATTACCGCCCCGCCGTTCACGTTAACGAGCGTTCCGTTTTCTCCTACAAAATTCCACGCGATAAGTTTGCCTATAACCGAAAAGCCGTCGCTACCCCTAAACGTATCCGTGATAACGTAGCAACTCATAACGGGCAAAAACACCATCATTGCGCCGCTTATTACTCCCGGCAAGGACAACGGAAAAGTTACCGAAGCGAACACCTTAGCCTTGTTTGCGCCAAGGTCATAAGCCGCTTCTTCAAGGCTTTTATCCATTTTTATCAACGTCGAATAAATAGGCATTATCATAAACGGTAAAAAATCGTATACAAGCGCGACGATATTTGCAAAATTTCCCATCGGTAAATTTATTAAATAAAAAAGTTCTTTCATTGCCATAGCGCGCAAAACGAAGTTTATCCACATAGGCGTTATAAAAAGCAATAAACAGATAAACGCCGAGCGTTTGCTCATTTTCGATAAAACCATTGCCGTGGGATATGCGATAAGCAAACATATAAAGGTAACCGCCACGGCAACCAATACGCTTATCAGCAAAGTGCTTATTTTAGTCGGATTGGAAAAGAACTCTCCGAAATTACTCAACGAAAAAACGCCGTTCGCGTCGGTAAAAGCATAGTAAACCACCAAAAGCAACGGAAATATTACAAACATAACCAAAAAAAGCGCGTAAGGTATGCATAAATGCTTTCTGGAAAAGCCGAATCCGATTTTTTTGGGATTATACTGTTTTTCAAGCGTTTCCCTTCTTACTTCTTTCGCAGAATTTTTCATTTTTTAATCTCCTGCTTTAAGGTAAGTTTAATTTTTTCTTTCGGAATCACAACCGAAACTCTATCGTTTAAGTTCCAAGTATCCTCGGTATCGAAAACGTAGTCTTCTTCGTTTTCGTCGGTTCTGACAATAAGTTGATAGTGATCTCCTTTATACACGATGGAAACGATGTATCCTATCGCTCCGCCTTTTTCCTGGTCATCGCTTATTTCGATATCTTTTAGCCCTACCTCGACGTTGACGTCTACGTCGGTAAGATCGATTTTATCGCCTTCTGCCGTTATCAAATAACCTTCTTCGTCTAAAATAGAACCGGGATAAAGTTGCGTTACGTCGCAATCGAATTCCCCGTCGCCGAATACCACCGTATTCTTTTTCGTTATATACCCTAAGTATTTATTAGAGGTAAACTCCTTACTCATAATGTGTATGTCTTCGGCTTTTATAAAAATGCTCGCTTCTTCACCGACTTTGCGTTCAACGGTATCTTGAATAACCACTTCGGTTTTTCCTACGAGCATAACCATTTCGTAGTGAACGCCTTTGAAAATGGAACTTATTATTTTTCCTTTAACCTGACCTTTATCGGCGTCCATAAGAAACACGTCTTCCGGACGAACGACTACGTCAACTTTTTCATGCGTTTCAAAATCGTCTACGCAATCGAAATTGTAACCTATAAAACGGACTTTCTTTTTACCGACCATGGTGCCGCTAAAAATATTACTTTCGCCGATAAAGTCTGCAACGAAGGCATTTTTAGGTTCGTTATAAATATCCGTAGGCGTGCCGATTTGTTGAATAACTCCGTCTTTCATAACCACGATGGTGTCGCTCATGGTGAGCGCTTCCTCTTGGTCGTGAGTAACGTATATAAAAGTTATGCCGAGTTTTTTATGCATATCTTTTAATTCGAGTTGCATATCTTTTCGCATTTTTAAATCGAGCGCGCCGAGCGGTTCGTCGAGCAACAATATTTTCGGTTCGTTAACTATTGCCCTTGCTATCGCAACTCTTTGTTGTTGACCGCCCGAAAGAGTGGAAACGCTCCTCTTTTCAAACCCTTCGAGGTCAACCATTTTTAACGCTTTTTCTACTTTTAACGCTATATCGCTCTTTTTAAGTTTTTCTATTTTTGAAAAGATATTTCCGTTTTCGTCTTGATAAGTAATTTTTTGACGTTTTAACTTTAAGCCGAAAGCAATGTTGTCATATACGTTCAAGTGCGGAAAAAGCGCGTATCTTTGGAAAACGGTGTTTATAGGACGCGCGTTGGGAGGAAGTTTGCTTATATCTTCCCCGTTAAGCAAAATTTTTCCGGAATTCGGCTTATCGAACCCCGCAATCATTCTGAGCGTAGTGGTCTTTCCGCAACCGGAAGGTCCTAACAAAGTTACGAATTCGCCTTTGCGCACGTATAAATCGAGATTGTCGACGGCAACGGTTCCGTCTTCGAATTCACGTTTTATTCCTATTAATTCGATTATCTTTTCATTTTTTTCGTTAGTCATAATACGCCTCCAATAAACTAAAAACTCGGCGGAGATGAGACCCAAATAAACTCCGCAGGGGTTTTGCTTTTATTTACTATCAGATGAACTTTATCCGCTTTGAAATAAAAACTTTCACCTTTTTTCACTTTTATTTTACGTTTTCCCAAAACTACGATTATTTCGCCTTTTAAAACGAAACCGAACTCCTCGCCCTCGTGAGGAAAATCTTCATCCGTGGTAGAACCTGCGTTTAGAATCATATAAACGGGCTCCATAGCGTTTTTTTGAGAATTCGGAACCAACCAATTAAGCACGTACTCTTCGGTAACTTTTTCGATAAATTCGCTTTTTTGGAAAACGATTTTTTCCTCTTCCTCTTCATCGGCGAAAAATTCGCGTAAATTCGTTCCGAGTGCGGAAAGTATGTCGATAAGAGTGGCAATCGACGGGCTTGTTAAATCGTTTTCAAGTTGAGAAATATAACCCTTTGTCAGTTCGCACCTGTCGGCAAGTTCTTCTTGCGTGAGTTCGCAAGCAAGCCTTAAATCTTTTATTTTTTCACCGAGCAACATAATTTTAACCCCGTGTTTCGAGTTTAGAGATTTTTAACTAAAAGTTTAATAAATCTAAACCAGATAAACGAGTATATTATAGAAAAATATGCATATACTGTCAATTATTTTACAAGTATTTTTAAAAATAATGCAGATTTTTGACTTTTTTAAATAAAACACTCCCCCGACTTAATTTTCTACGTTAAATCGAGGGAATGTTTTAACATTTTTTTGCTTCGTCCATTGGCAACAGGACTTTATTTAATTATTTTTTTATTCTCAAAATATCTCCGTCTTCATATACCTCTTGAAAATGCGCACGCTCCTGCATATGCGGGTCGTTCGGCATGTGATAAACTATATACGATTTTCCTTTGTCTTCAAAAATCATACCGTGTCCGCCGTTAGAAGTTATAAGCGGCTGTTCTATATGCTTCCAAGGTCCTTCTATGTTATCTGCAACAGACATTCCCATTGCATATCCGTGTTCTCCCGTGCTTGACCACAACATTAAAAGTTTACCGTTTTTCATTCTTTTCAGATAAGGTCCGTCGGTAACGAATTTATCGTCGTCTTTAACGGGACGAACCCATTTAGCGTCTGACGCTTTGAACAATACTTTCATATCGCCCTTTATTTTTAAATCGTCGTCAAGTTCGGCAAGCACCATGGTTCCGTCTTTTATTTGCAACCATTCGTGACAGAAAACGGTATATTTTTTTCCGTTCTCTTCAAAATAAGTTGCGTCGAGCGAATACCATTCTTTCGGCGTCATCGGTTCGTTAAGCGGAACAAACGTTCCGTCTGGCGAATCGCAAACCAAAACTTGCGAACGACGACCTTTACCTTGTTTGAAAAAAGTTGCAAAAAGATAAAATTTACCGTTTATCTTGTGACATTCGGGCGCCCAAAAATTTTCGTCTGCCCAAAAATCGTCGCTAACGGAAAAAATAATTTTTTCTTCAAAATCGACTAAATCATCGCTGACGTAAACTTTAAATCCGCATGCTTTTCCGCCCCAAGCGCTTGCGTCGGTGGTTCCGTACATATAGTATTTTCCGTTTTCTTTTAATATAAACGGATCTCTTACGTATATATCTTTAAGTTTCATATTTGCTCCTAACGTATTATGCGTCAATGTGTATTTGATTTTACCATAAATAGCGTTAATTGACAATTAAAAAGGGCTTAAAAAAGCCCTTTATTTTTTAAATAATTTCACCAATCGTCTTTCGGCGTTAATTTTATGTCGTCATAAAAATCGAAATATTTTTCTTTATCGCTAAGGCTACGTTCTTCGTTCCACTCTTCGGGATACATGGCGTCTTCTTCTTTATATTCCGATTCTCTCATATAATCGTATCTGGTCTTCATATCAATCCCTAACCGCGAGTATTTATATGAAGTTTACTCATATTGTATCCGCCGTCCAC
>CAYQLN010000065.1:0-5216 GCA_964418455.1 uncultured Christensenella sp. | reverse complement strand
GGTGAAAGAATAAACGGGCGCAAGCGAGTTTTCCGCGTCGAGGGTATAGCAATCGGTTTTAACGAATTCTTCATACGTTTGCTTTTCTCCGTTCTTCGGAGTGTATACGGAGGTTATTTTAAGTTCGCTCGTTATGCGATATAGCTCATAGTCGTTAAGCCCTTCGAAAATATCGCTGTCCGCGTTTTTCGGAAGGTCGCTTTTTCCGCAAATTTTAACGGTAACGGTATAGGTTCCGTCGGTAAAGTTCACGTCTAACAAATCTTTAACGCTTTCCGATTGCGAAAAGTCGAAATCGCCGTCGATGAAATTTTTGTTGAAATTCACGTCGTACACGCAGGTTTCGGTATAGCCGAAAGCCGCGTTTTTTGGCGACCACGCTTTGTTGAAAGACAAAGGCGAAGAGGAAGAACAACTGCAACCCGCCGTCATCACGGCTACGGAGCAGGCAAGTATCAGCGATAATATTATTTTTTTCATATTTATCTCCAATAAAAATATTTAACGCGTTTTTGCCGAGTAAGGCGTTTCCCTTTTGCCGAAAGAAAAACCGAACGCGTCGATTACGCATACAGTATATCATAAATAAAAGATTTTTCAAAACTATATTAACGAAAAAACTTTAAAACGTGCTTGAATAATGATATAATATCGTTATGAAACGCAAAGCAACACTTATAACTACCGATTCGTATTTCAACGCGTTCGGTATTTTGAACGAGTTAATAAAGGGGAAAACACAAGGCGTCGGCGAAAACCGTAACCTTGTTTTTTGCGAGGAAAAAATCTCTCTGATGGCGGAACGTTGGATTTTGAACGAGGCGGAAAGCACTTTTAATACCGACGTATATTCTTTCGGCAACTATATTCGCAAGAAAAAGCAGTTTCCTAAAACCCTTTCGAAAGAGGGGTCCGCTATGGCTATACGTAAAATTTTGTCGGGGCTGAGTTTGCAGTGTTTTAGAGGGAACAAGAGCGGACTTGCCGTGGAACTATACGAGTTGATAAGTCAATTAAAGAGCGCGAACGTTTCTCCCGAACAGTTGCGAGAGGGCGCTTCAGGTTCTGCCGGCGCGCTTAAAAGAAAATTAAACGACGTATATTCCGTTTACGACGCGTATGAAAAATTTCTATCGGAGAGCGGGTTTTGCGACCAAAGCGCGCTGTTAAACGATTTGCCGGAAGTAATACTTTCCGACGAGTCGCTTAAAAGAACGGACGTGTATTTGCTGTGCCAAACTTCGTTAACGGGACAAGAGAGAAAGGCGGTCTGCGCGTTGATAGACGCCGCGAAATCGGTTACCGCCGTTCTTACAGACGGAAAAAACAGGTTTGCGTTCGTCGGGGAAACGGCGGAAGCGTTTAGGAAAATTTGCAAACAATGCGGAGCGGAAATAGAAGAAAGTTTTGTTCCGAGCGATTATTCGAAAGAGGGGAAAACAATCCTTAACGAGTTGTATTTGCCGCAATTTTCCAAAGATAAAATACAAACCGAAAAAATTTTCGTCACGCCGAAAAAATCAATGACGGACGAGGTTTATTCGGTGGCGGAAACGATTAAAAAAGCCGTTATAGAGGGTAAGGCGAGATATAAGGACTTTACCATAGGACTAAGCGACGCGGAAGAATACGCCAACGAAATTCGAAAGGTTTTCGGCGAACTCGGAATACCGTTCTTCTTGGACGAACGCAAAAATCCCGTCAACCATCCGTTGGCGAGATTGGTGCTCGATTACTACGAGGCGTTAAGGAAAAACAACGAACAGGGCGCTGTTTTGGCGTTTGCGCTTAATCCGATTGTTTTAGAAGATAAATCTTTTTCGGACGCGTTTTCGGAATACGTTAAAAAATATAACGTTAATTACGACAGGTTTTTCCGCCCGTTCGTTTTCGGCGGCGCGCAAGCGGAAAAATTCGAGCCGTTCAGGCGGAAGATAGCGGATTTGTTAAACTCTTTTAACGTTTTCGATATGCTTGCTAAAACGGACGCGGAAAACAGAATTAAGGAACTCGGCGATAAATTATCGAGCGCGGGCAGTAAAGAAGAATACGCGATAAACGAGCAGATATACGAAAAGATAAAAAATCTTTTAGACGAGCAAGAACTTTTGCTCGGAGGAATCGAACTCGGTTATTCGGAACGAAAAAATATTTTTCTTAGCGGACTTGCCGCTATGGAACTTTCCATACTTCCTCAATATAACGACGCGGTGTTCGTAGGGGAATATAAAGAAACGGCGCTGGCGAAAGCAAAATATCTTTTTTTGCTCGGTTTAACCTCGCAAGTTCCGCTTGCGAGAGCGGACGTTGCGCTTCTTACGGATAACGACATATCGAGGCTGGAAGAACTTAAAGTTTTGGTAGAGCCGAAAATAAAGATAGTCAACGCGAGAGAACGGGAAAACGCGGCTATGGCGGTAGTCGCTTTCGAAGAGAGATTGTTTCTTTCTTATCCCGAAAGTTCTATCGGCGGAAAGCCGAAAGAAGAGAGCGTTATAGTCGGCAAAATAAAGGAGTTGTTTAACTGCAAAACCTATCGTTTGGAGAGCGAATATTTAACGGAGAAACAAGGTGCGAAAAGTTTCGCGCGAGCGATGAGGGAATTCATAAACGGCGAAAGAACGGATTTCAAAAAAGCCACCGCGTTTTATTACGCGTGCAAAAATCGGGCGAAGCCGCTACTTGAAAGAAATAATGCCGAACTTAAAATCCGCGTCGACGGAAAGGGAAAAAGACTTATCGGCGGAGAAACCGCGCCCACAACGATAGAAAAGTTTTATAAATGTCCTTACCTTGCGTTTTGCGAAAGGACGCTTCGACTTAAAGAAGAGGATAAAGGCGAAATTTCGCCGCTAAACGTGGGTAATATCGTGCACGAAATCGTGGAAAAATTCGTTAAAAAGGTTTTCGTCGACAAGACGGTACAGGTCGATGACGAAAACGATTGCCGTGCGGTTTGCGAAAAAATCGCAAAAGAAATTATACAGGAAAAGCAAGAATATCGGGCGTTGTCGGAAGACGAAGAAACGGGAGCGAGGATAGAAGCGGTTATCGACGAAGCGAAAAAATATTGCGTTGTTTGCTATAATCAAACAAAACATTCAAAATTCAAGCCGAAAAAAGTAGAAGCCAAAATCGGCGGAACAAACGCCGATTATCCTGCGGTGGAATTTTTGAACGGAGAGGTCAAGTTAACGGGTAAAATCGACAGGGTCGACGAGTTTAACGATTATTTCAGAATAATAGATTATAAAACGGGCGCGATAGACGAAACGGTTAAAGGGCTTTACAGCGGTCAGAAATTGCAACTGTATTTGTATTCGAAGGCGGTTACCGAAGGTCGCGCGGCAGGGCTTTATTATATGGACCTTGAAAATTCGTTCAAAAAAAGCACGGAAAAAGAAAAGAGCGTTATGGTAGGCAAAACGCTTGCCGAAGCGGAAATCGTTCAAGCGACGGATCAAACCGCGACCGACGGACAAAGAGGTAAATATTTTGACGTTAAAATAGAAAGCGACGGTTCTGTTAAAAACGGCATTTCCGAACAAACGATTAACGCTTTCACGGATTATGCTTATTTAGTGGCGGAAAAGGGCGTGCGGTATATGACGGACGGGATTATCGCTCCGTTGCCGATAGAGGGCAGTTGCGAAAGATGCAAATATTTCGCTCTATGCGACGGCGCGGTAAGAGAGCGCAAAATTTCGTCGGTTAACGCAGAAACGGTTACGAACGCCGTAAAAGGAAAAAAATCAAATGAATGAAAACGTTAATAAAACGGAAATAAATCTCAGACCCGAACAAATCGCGGCGATAGAACACGACCAAGGCAACGTCGTGGTGTCCGCTTCCGCGGGGAGCGGAAAAACTTTCGTTATGATAAAACGTATAGAACGTTTAATACGTCAAAAAAAAGCGAGAGTAACCGAGATATTGGCGACTACTTTTACAGAGGCTTCGGCGGCGGATATGAAAAGAAAACTTTATTCCGCGCTTTCCAAACTCGCTGCTGAAACGGGCGACGAAGATTTTTTAGAGCAACTTATAGAAGTCGCTTCGGCAGACGTTACCACAATCGATTCGTTCTCTGCAAAACTGATAAGGGAATTTTTTTACAAAGTCGATTTATCGCCCGATTTTAGGATTATCGACCAAACGGAATCGGGAGTTTTGAAAGCGGAAGCGATTAAAAAAACTTTTAGGACGTTTTATAAAGAGAAAAACGCCGATTTTTTAACTTTCATAGACAAAACTTCCGTAAAGCGCAGCGACAACGCGTTAAGAGAAAGCGTTTTGTCTTTATACGAGTCGCTATCCGGCGAAACGGAAGCCGAAGCCGTTTTGGCTACGACGCTGTTTAACTGCACCAAACAAGGCGCGGAAGAGACGAAAAGGTCTTTGTTTGAAAGATTTAAGAATAAAACGGAAAGTTTTTTACGGCGCGCGGAAAAAATCGCGATAAAAGCGAAAGAAGCGGATTACGGCGCGCTCCGAACGTATGCCGAAAAACTTATAGAGAAATATTCTCCCGCGCTTAACGAACAAAGCGTGTACGATATCATAAACGGCGATTACGCTATGCCGAGGACGTTCGGCGGCAAAAATCCGACAGATAAAACGCTTATAAAGTTAAAAGACGAATTGGTTCGCGCCAAAGAGGAATATAAAAAGGAATTGGCGCGTTTAGGCGAGTGCTATACCAATCCCGAAGAAGACGAAAAAAGAAGAGCGACGGTAGAAGCGGATACTGCCGTTTTGATTAGAATCATAAAAGAATTCGAAAAAAATTACGACCGAATAAAGCGCGAAGAAAACGTCGTGGATTTCGCGGATTTGGAAAAATTCGCGCTCGCGATTTTGCAAGACCGAGAAATAAGAACCGCAGTCAGAGGAAAATACAAGTACGTTTTCGTGGACGAGTGCCAGGATTTGAACAGAATACAGAACGCTATCGTAGACGCGGTGTCGAACGATAATTTGTTTATGGTCGGCGACGTAAAACAAAGCATATACGGATTCAGAGGTTCTTGCCCGGAAATATTCGAAGAAAGGCTCGCGGCGGCGGAAAGCGGTACGGGTTCGGTAATTCGACTAAATTGCAATTTTCGTTGTTCGCAAGCGGTTATCGACGCGGTAAACAAAGTGTTTTCTTTTGAAATGACGAAAGAAGTGTACGGCGCGGATTATAAAAACTCCGCCGAACCTTTGCCGGGCGG
>CAYQLN010000064.1:3317-5222 GCA_964418455.1 uncultured Christensenella sp. | reverse complement strand
CGGGAATTACCGAAGCGGATATTACAACCGTATCCTTTTCTCCGACGACTACTTTATTAAATTCGCCGCTTGCCATTCTTGTCAAAGCACTCATCGGTTCGCCTTGCGTCCCCGTGGATACGATAACCACCTCTTCGTGCTTCAAACTTTTTGTTTTTTCAATATCGACTATAAGTTTATCGGGAATAGTAAGTTCTCCGATTTTGGAAGCGCTTTCGGCAATATTTATCATGCTGCGTCCCGAAAAAGCGACCTTCCTCTTGTATTTTACTGCAAGGTCGAGTATCTGTTGCAATCTGTGAACGTTAGAAGCAAACGTCGCTATTATAATTCGCCTGTCGACGTTATCGGCAAAAACGTGGTCAAGCGTTTCTTTTACGACCGATTCGCTCATAGTAGTTCCTTCGTATTCTATGTTCGTAGAATCAGCCATCATCAACAAAACGCCTTTTTCGCCGATTTCGGCAATTCTTCTTAAATCCATAGTTTCGCCCGAAACGGGGGTGAAGTCTATTTTAAAATCTCCCGAATGGAAAACCACGCCCACGGGCGTTGTGATTATAAGCCCGACAGCGCCTGCGATAGAATGATTTACGTTAACGAATTCTACCGTAAAAGCACCGAGTTTTATAACGCTTTTGGGTTTTATACAATTAAGGCTTACGTCGTTTAAACGCTGTTCTTTAAGTTTGTTTTCAATAAGCGTCAAAGTAAGTTTCGTGCCGAAAATCGGCGCATCGACGTCTTTTATTATATACGGCAAACTACCTATATGGTCTTCGTGCCCGTGCGTTATTATTATTCCTCTTACCCTTGATTTGTTTTTTTCCAAATAAGTAACGTCGGGAATGACAAGGTCAACGCCGGGCATATTGTCGTCGGGGAAAGTAAGACCCGCGTCAATAACGATTATGTCTTTTCCGTATTCGAGCGCGGTCATGTTTTTCCCGATTTCCCCAACTCCGCCGAGAAAACGAACTTTTAGCGTTTTATCGTTTTTGGAAGATTTTTTCTGAGAAACAGCCGCTTCCGGCGCTCCCTTATTTTCACCCGATGCTTTTTTTATCGTTTTATCGACCTTAGCAGACTTTTTATTTTTTTCTATGATTTTTTTTGCCTTTTTGCTATTTTTATCGGAAAGAATTTTTTCCTCTTTAATACTTGCGTTTTGTTCTTTTTGCTTTTTCAAAACTCTTCTCCTTTACAAAGTTATGATACGACGTAGCACGACACGTCCGTAAAATTCAGTGATTTATTCATTATGATTATACACTTTTTTTAGTCTTTTGTAAACGCTAATCATAAACATAAAAGTTATTATTTTACTTATTATAGCGAAAAAAACTTGAAAAAAACATATTTTGAGAGTATACTGTATCTTAACGACATTGATAAACACGCAGCAAAAAAATTTTTACTCGATTTTTTCTACGTTAAAGGAGAATTAAAATGAAAGTTTATAACTTTTCGGCAGGTCCTTCCGTTTTACCGGAAGTCGTTTTGAAAGAAGCGCAAAAAGAATTACTCGATTTTAACGGCACCGGTATGAGCGTAACCGAAATGAGCCATCGCAGCAAACCGTTTATGGCGGTTAACGATGAAGCCAACGCGCTATTAAGAGAACTTATGAATATTCCCGAAGATTATTCCGTCCTTTTTGTCCAAGGGGGCGCGTCGCAACAGTTTGCCGCAGTTCCTCTCAATCTTGCAGTCAAAGGAAAAGCGGACTATATCGTTACGGGAAATTTCGCCAAAAAGGCTTATGAAGAAGGTTTAAAATACGGAAATATGGCGATCGCGGCTTCTTCAAAAGATAAAAACTTTACTTATATTCCCGATATGGATTCCGTGAAATTTCGCGAAGGAATCGACTATGTTCATATCACTTCCAACAACACTATTTTC
>CAYQLN010000064.1:0-3307 GCA_964418455.1 uncultured Christensenella sp. | reverse complement strand
GTCAGCGATATGAGTTCTTGTATTTTAAGTGAAGAAGTAGACGTTTCAAAATACGGTTTAATATACGCCGGCGCGCAAAAAAACATTGCTCCGGCCGGACTCACTATCGTTATAGTCAAAAAATCGCTTTTAAATAACGCAAAGGATATTTGTCCTACAATGCTTAACTACTCGATTCACGATAAAAACGACAGCATGTATAACACTCCCCCGTGTTTTTCCATTTATATGGCTCTTTTAGTGTTTAGATGGCTTAAATCTCTCGGAGGAATTAAAGCCATTCAACAAATCAACGAAGAAAAAGCAAAATTACTTTATGATTTCATAGACAATTCTTCGCTTTACAAAAACTACGTAAACAAAAAAGACCGCTCGTTAATGAACGTTCCTTTCGTCACGGGTAGCGAAGAACTCGACGCTAAATTTGTTCAAGAAGCGGCAAAAGCAGGTATCGTTTCCATAAAAGGGCATCGACTCGTGGGCGGCATGAGGGCTTCTATCTACAATGCTATGCCGATAGAAGGCGTCAAAACGCTTATAGATTTTATGAAGAAGTTTGAAACGGAGAACAAATAATGAAAAATATTCTTTTACTTAATTCCATAAGTCCCGTAATCAACGATATTTTTACCAAAGATTACTCTTTAAGCGCAGACGCTACTAATCCGACGGGCATAATGTTGCGTTCTTTCAAAATGCACGATTACGAACTTTCGGAAGAAACTATCGCGGTTGCAAGAGCGGGAGCGGGCGTAAACAACATTCCCGTAGATAAATATGCGGAAAAAGGCGTTGTGGTTTTTAACACTCCCGGCGCGAACGCAAACGCAGTGAAAGAACTCGTTATCGCTTGTTTGCTTTTAGGGTCAAGAAAAATCGCGTCTGCCGTTAAATGGGTGGACACTCTCAAAGGCAAAGGCGACGAGGTCGGAAAACTTGTCGAAAAAGGTAAATCAAATTTTATCGGGCAAGAAATCTTAGGCAAAAAAATCGGCGTGATAGGATTGGGCGCAATCGGAGCAAAAGTTGCAAATTGCGCTATTGCGTTGGGCATGGAAGCCATCGGTTATGACCCCTACCTTTCCGTTAACGCAGCCCTTAAACTATCAACTCAAGTTAAAGTCGTTAAGGAATTAGAAGAACTACTTTCCGTTTGCGATTATATTACCGTTCACGTTCCCTATATACCTTCGGTAAATAAGGATTTTATCGACGCGAAAAAAATTAATTGCATGAAAGACGGCGCCGTCATCATAAATTGCGCAAGAGGAGAATTGGTTAATAACGCAGACCTGCTTGCGGCGATAAATAACGGAAAAATCGAGCGTTACGTTTGCGACTTCCCTTGCGACGAACTTATTGGCAAAGAAAAAGTTGTATGTATTCCGCACCTCGGCGCCTCTACTCCCGAAGCAGAAGACAACTGCGCGGTTATGGCGGCAAAACAACTTATAGACTATATAGAAAACGGAAACGTTATAAACAGTGTAAACTATCCGAATTGTTCTATGCCTCGCTCTACCGACGTCAGACTTGTTTTCTTGCATAGAAATACGGCGAATATTTTAGCGCAAATTACCGGCGCAGTCGGCAAAGAAGGCATTAACATCGCCAACATGTCCAATCAAAGCAAAGGCGAATATGCAATAACCATTATGGACGTGGAAAAAGAAGTTTCGCAAGAAGCAATATCGAACCTTTCCAAGGTAAACGGCATAATAAAAGTTCGTGTTGTAAAATAGTTATTTACCGTAATTGATAAAAAAACAAATTTTGATACATAAATGGAAATAAAAAAGTCCGAATGTAAGGGATTTACCTTATATTCGGACTTTTTTTATCTTTTATTGTTTTTCACATACGATTCTATTTGTTCTACAATGCTATCTTCGCCGTCGCTTGCATTAATATACAAATCGTAATTATCTTTATTTCCCCACACTCTGTTTGTTATTAAAGAGTAATAATTACTCCTTGCAATATTGGATTTTTTCATATTCTCCTTTGCTTCATCTTCCGTATCTCCATACATTTCCATTATTTTTTTAACCTTAAAATCATCATCGGCATAAAGGAATACTTTTACTAAATTATTATGATTTCGAAGAACATAATCTGCACATCTTCCAACAATTACGAAACTTTCCTTGCACGCTAAATCCGTTATTATTTCATTTTGAGCAATAATGGAATCCTTGTTTACGTCCAAAGAAAGGTATAGCATAAATCCATCATCGTTTTTATCCATTTCTTGAATAAATTTTTTATCCAATCCCCTTGCTTTTGCTTCAAGTCTTGTTAATTCTTTATCATAGAAATTAATACCTAATTTTTTTGAAAGTTTTTGAGCAATTCTTTTAGCGCCGATACCATGTTCACGAGAAATTGTAATAATCAAATTATCGCCGATAGTCACAATATTGTCTTGCAATGTTTCAATCTTTGTTTTCATAACGTTTTTCAAAATAAATAATGAAATTATTGCCGTCAAAAACTCTGCGATAGGAAAAGTCCACCAAACAATGTTTACGACGTTGTTTGAAAGTGTAAATAAATACGCTACGGGAAAAACAAAAACAGCAAGCCTACAAAGTGCTGTTACAAAAGGTTTAAACGCAAATCGCAAGGCTTGAAGAACGCCTTGAATCGCAACCGTAAATCCGATAAAAACATATCCGATAGAAGCAATCCTTGTCGCCTTTTCGCATACTTCTATAAGTTCGGCGGTTGCTCCGTTTGAAAGAGCAAATAATTGCGATAGAGGTTTTGCAATTATTTCAAATAAAATCGTTATAATCAAGGTTACCGCAAACGTGTCGACAATACCATATTTGATACAATCCTTTGAACGGTTTTTGTCTTTCATTCCATAGTTAAACGAAAGTATTGTTATAATTGTATTTGAAAGTCCGAAACAAGAAAATAACGCAATTTGCTGAATTTTATAATAAAGTCCAAATGCTCCAACTAATATTGTCGGATTTGCGTTTGCCGAACCTAAAATAGCATTCATTCCTGCCATCATTATTGAAAGCAAGCCCTGCATTAAAAATGCTGAAAAACCTATCGAATAAATCCCTTTGAGGATTAATTTTTTAGGTTTTATATACTTTAAATTACCACTAACTTCTTTGTTTTTTGTATAATGCAGAAACATTACAACAATTAAAGATACGAACTGCCCTAAAACAGTTGCCCAAGCAGCACCGCCGACGCCCATATTAAGCGGGAAAATAAATATATAGTCAAATACAATATTTATAACGGCACCGGAAATTTGAGCAATCGTCGAATACATTGTTTTTCC
>CAYQLN010000063.1:0-5281 GCA_964418455.1 uncultured Christensenella sp. | reverse complement strand
GTTAACTATATGGGTATAAATATAGCGAAAAATTTCGAACCTTATTACGTTATAAATCCGGATAAAAAAGAAGATATAAAACGTTTGACTACAGAGGCTAAAAAAGCGGAAAAAATATATCTCGCAACCGACCCTGATAGAGAGGGAGAAGCGATTTCTTGGCATTTGCAAGAGGTTTTGGGACTTGCAGACGAACAGGTAAACCGCATAGAGTTTAACGAAATAAGCGAACGCGCGGTGAAACACGCACTTAATAATCCGAGGAAAATAGATAAAAATTTAGTAGACGCGCAACAGGCGAGAAGAGTTTTAGACAGAATCGTAGGATATAGCATTTCTCCTGCGGCAAGTTGTAGATTAAACGATAATCTATCCGCCGGCAGGGTGCAATCCGTCGCGCTTAGAATGGTTGTTGACAGAGAACGAGAAATACAAGCCTTTGTGCCCGTCGAATATTGGAATATAAAAGCCGAAGTAAATCCCGAAAACGAAACTTCTTTTAAAGTGCTTTTAGTAGAAAAGTGCGGAAAAAAATATAAGCCGTCTTGTAAAGAAGAGGCGGAGAGCGTTCAAGCCGAACTTAAAAAAAGCAATTTCTACGTTAAATCCGTAAAACGCGCTACAGTTAAATCGCATGCTCCCGCACCCTATATAACGTCAACGTTGCAACAAGACGGGTCTATTAGACTTAATATAAGCGCGCCGAGGGTTATGTCGATAGCGCAAAGATTATACGAGGGAGTTCAAACGCCGAAAGGGAATATCGCTCTTATAACTTATATGAGAACCGATTCGGTCAGAATATCAACCGAAGCGCAAAAGGCGGCGAGAGAATATATAGAAAAAGCGTTCGGAAAAGAATACGTGCCCGCAAAGCCTAATTTCTACAAAACAAAATCAGACGCGCAAGACGCGCACGAGGCTATAAGACCGATAGACGTTAATAAAACTCCCGAAAGCGTTAGAGGAATTTTAGACGACGAACATTTTAAGCTTTATAAATTGATTTATGAAAGATTTATTGCTTCGCAAATGAGCGAAGCGGTTTACGATAGCGTAGGCGTAGAAGTCGCCGCATCGGATTACGTTTTAAAAACCAGCGGAAAAACTTTGGTGTTTAAAGGTTATACCGCGGTATACGACGATACTAAAAAAGAAGAGGAAGAAGAGAGCGGAAACGCGATGCTTCCCGCGTTGAACGACGGCGAGTCGCTTTTCTTGAAAGGGTTGAAAAGCGAACAAAAGTTCACAAAACCTCCTCAGCGTTTTTCAGAAGCGAGTTTAATAAAAGCGATGGAAGACAAAGGTATAGGCAGACCTTCGACCTATGCTACCATAATGGCGAAACTCAGCGACAAAAAGCGTGAATACGTTCGAAAAGAAAAAAAATATTTGGTTCCGAATCCGATTAGCTTTGACCTGATTGATTTTTTGGTTAAATATTTCCCCGACATAATGGACGTGTCGTTTACGGCGAGAATGGAAACCGCTCTCGACGATATCGGTGAAGGCGGAAAGGATTGGCATAAACTCATAGCCGATTTTTATAGACCGTTTGAAAATCAAGTTCAAAAATCGAAAATTACCGATAAGATATGCGATAAATGCGGCGCGCCGATGATAATTAACAGCGGAAAATACGGCGCGTATTATGCATGTTCGAATTATCCTAAATGTCAAAACATAAAACCCGTCAACGAAAAAACCGCTATTCCGACCGATAAGATATGCGATAAATGTGGCGGCATAATGGTAGAAAGAGAGGGAAAATTCGGTAAGTTCCTTGCATGTTCAAATTATCCTAAATGTAAAAACACCGTAAGTTTAACCGTCAATACCGAGCAAGTAGGCGTATGTCCCGAATGTGGCGCTCCTACCAAAAAAATGAAAACCAAAACAGGCAAAGTTTTCTACGGGTGTTCTAAGTATCCCGATTGTAAGTTTATGAGTTGGGAAATTCCTACGGGGGAAAAGTGTCCCGAGTGCGGAAAATACTTGATAAAAGTAGGCGAAAAAATAAAATGTTCGTCGGCAAAATGCAAATACGTTAAAAAATGAAAAAAGTAAAAATTATAGGCGCAGGTCTTGCGGGAACGGAATGTGCGCTTTACCTCGCCGATCACGGCGTTAAAGTTGAGTTGTTCGATTTAAAACCGCATTCTTTTACACCGGCTCATACCAACAAGAATTACGCGGAACTTGTTTGTTCGAATTCGCTTAAAAGCAACGATATATACGGCAACGCCGCGGGGCTTCTTAAAGAGGAACTAAGAATTCTCGGTTCTAAATGTATGGAAGCGGCTGATAAAACAAAGGTTTCGGCGGGCAACGCTTTGGCTGTCAATAGAGAAGATTTTTCTTCGTATTTAACGGACATGATAAAGGCAAATAAGAATATTTCCTGTTTTTCGGAGGAGGTTTCAAGCGTAAATCAAGAAGAATGGACAATAATATCGACAGGTCCTTTGACTTCCGGCGCTTTATATGAATGTATAAGTAAATTTACGGGAGAGAGCCTTCATTTTTACGACGCCTCCGCGCCGATAGTTTCTTTTGACAGCATAGACATGAACAACGCTTTTTTCGGCGACCGATACGGAAAAGGAAACGGCGACCACATAAATTGTCCGCTGAATAAAGAAGAGTACGATAATTTTATAACGGAACTTATTTCCGCTAAAAGAGCAAAACTTCACGACTTTGAGAAAAAGGAAGTTTTTGAAGGGTGCATGCCGATAGAAATAATGGCGTCGAGAGGAAAAGATACGTTACGTTTCGGTCCGCTTAAACCCACCGGGCTTGACGACCCTAAGACAGGCAGATGGCCGTATGCTTGTTTGCAACTCAGGAAGGAAGATCAAGCGGGCGATATGTATAACCTAATAGGTTTTCAAACAAACCTTACGTTTAGCGAACAGAAAAGAGTTTTCGGAATAATTCCCGCATTAAAAAACGCGGAGTTTTTAAGATTCGGCGTAATGCATAGAAATTCTTTTATAAATTCGCCTTCGGCGCTTAATTTTGATTTTTCTTTAAAAGAACACGGAAAAATCTTCTTTGCTGGTCAAATTACGGGAGTTGAAGGATACGTCGAAAGCATAGGTTCAGGTATCGCGACGGCGATATATTGTTTAAGAAAGATGAACGACCAAGAAATTATTAAAATACCGACGCAAACGGTTTTGGGGTCGTTGTTACGATACGTTACGACCGAAAACGTTGATTTTCAACCCATGAATGCAAATTTCGGTATTTTGCCGCCACTAAACGAAAAATTTAAGGATAAATCGAAAAAGAAACGCGTTTTGGCGGAACGCAGCATAGAAATTATGAAACAATTCGTTAAGGAGAACGATATATGAGTCAATTTAAAGGGACCACGATATGCGCCGTAAAAAGAAACGGCAAAACCGCAATAGCGGGCGACGGGCAGGTAACTCTCTCGGAGTCGGTGATTTTTAAGAATAGCGCCGTCAAAGTAAGAAGAATATATAACGGAAACGTCATTTTGGGATTTGCCGGCGGCGTAGCAGACGCGTTTACGTTAACTGAAAGATTTGAAGAAATGCTTAATAAATATTCCGGGAATTTAATGCGTAGCGCAGTTGAATTGGCGGATTTATGGAGAAGCGACAAAGTCGGTAGAAAACTCGAAGCGATGATGATTACCGCGGATAAAAATACGCTTTTAATTATATCCGGCGGCGGCGAGGTTATCGAACCCGACGACGGCGTTTGCGCGATAGGCAGCGGAGGAAATTATGCTCTTGCCGCGGCGAGAGCGCTTGCGCAAGAAACCGATTATTCCGCGGAAGAGATTGCAAAAAAGGCATTAAAAATAGCAAGTGAAATTTGCGTGTTTACAAACGGCAACATAACTTGCGAAACCGTGTAGGAGGTGTAATCAGAATGGATTTAAGTCCAAAACAAATAGTAACCGAACTCGATAAATATATAATCGGACAAACGGAAGCGAAAAAATCCGTAG
The DNA here is from genome assembly GCA_964418455.1 of uncultured Christensenella sp. Taxonomy (GTDB): domain Bacteria; phylum Bacillota; class Clostridia; order Christensenellales; family Borkfalkiaceae; genus UBA1259. The sequence goes on along the minus strand of CAYQLN010000063.1, from coordinate 1,293 downwards.
CGATTGCGCTTAGGAACAGATATAGAAGAAGCAAACTTTCCGCTGCGGAAAAAGAGGAAATTACTCCGAAAAACATTATAATGAAAGGACCTACCGGCGTAGGTAAAACCGAAATAGCAAGACGATTGGCAAAACTCGTCGGCGCGCCTTTCGTTAAAATAGAAGCAACGAAATACACCGAAGTAGGATACGTCGGCAGAGACGTTGAGTCTATGATTAGGGATTTAGCCGAATGTGCCGTTCGCTTGGTTAAAGAAGAACGTTTCAAAAAAGTAATGGAAAAAGCGAGCGTAATCGTAGAAGATAAACTCGTGGGCTTGATATGCGAAGCGAGGAAAATGGATAAAGGCGAAACGCCCGAACAAATATTCCGTCAAAATATCTTAGAGGGATATCGTAACGGATATTACGATAACGAAACGGTTGAAGTGGAAATTATTGATAATCCCAAACCGATGGAAATAATGTCCGGTGCGGGAGAAATCAGCATAGGTTCCATTTTCGGCGATTTTATGCCTAAAAAGAAAAAGAAACGCAGGCTTTCCGTTAAAGAAGCAAAAAAAATCTTAACGGAAGAAGAAGCGGATAAAATGATTGACAAAGATTCCGTTAACGAAGAGGCTATTCGTCGTGCAGAACAAGAAGGAATAATTTTTATCGACGAAATAGATAAGATAGGCGCGAAAGGCGGTAAAGGCGGCGGACAAGACGTTTCGAGAGAGGGCGTTCAGCGCGATATTTTACCGATCGTCGAAGGTTGCACGGTAATGACGAAATACGGTGCTATAAAAACCGATTATATTTTATTTATAGCGGCAGGCGCTTTTCACGTTTCTAAGGTAAGCGATTTGATTCCCGAACTTCAAGGAAGATTTCCCATTCTCGTGGAACTTCACAGTTTAACAAAAAAGGATTTTGTCGAAATTCTTACCACACCGCGAAACGCTATAACCCTTCAATATGCTACGTTGCTCGGCGCGGACGGCGTCGATTTGAAATTTACCGACGAAGCGATAGAAGAAATTGCGGAAATAGCGGAAGAAATGAATCAAACGAGCGAGGATATAGGCGCTCGAAGATTGCATACCGTTATGGAAAATCTTTTGAAAGACGTTTCTTTCGAAGCGGACGGAGAAAAGAAAGAAGTTATTGTCGATAGAAAATTCGTAGTCGATAAACTCGGAATAGAAAACAAAAGCAAAGACTTAAAGAAATATATACTTTAAAGGAAAAGATTTATGATAAGCGTTCCAAAGGGGACGAAAGACGTTTTGCCCCAAGAGAGTTATAAAT
>CAYQLN010000062.1:0-5391 GCA_964418455.1 uncultured Christensenella sp. | reverse complement strand
AAGCGATTGCGTTTGCAAAATCCGCGGCGGAAAAGGGATTCGGAGTAATAATAGCGGCGGCAGGTATGGCGGCGCATCTTGCGGGAGTGATTGCGGGCAACACCGTTTTGCCCGTTATAGGCTTGCCTTGCAAGTCCCCTTGTTTCGACGGTATGGACGCGCTTTTGTCTACCGTAATGATGCCTTCGGGCGTTCCGGTGGCTACCGTCGCGGTAAACGGCGGAGTGAACGCGGGATTGCTCGCGATAGAAATGCTTGCTATATCCGATAAGAATTTAAGCGAAAAGTTGCTTGAAAAAAGAAAATCCGACGAGAAAAAGGTTTTGGAAAAAAATCTTGCGGTCGAAGAAAAATACAACGCGTAACAGTTAAAAAATATATACTGAAAAAATTTTTATAATATTAAAGGAGAAAAAATATGAAACTCGTTTACACAGGCAAAACAAAAAACGTATACGCTCTCGAAAACGGCAACTATATGTTGAAGTTTAAAGACGATTGCACCGGAAAAGACGGCGTTTTCGACCCCGGTGAAAATTCGGTAGGTTTGACCATAGAAGGCGTCGGCGACGTTAATCTTCGTATGTCCATATACTTTTTCGAAAAAGTAAACGCGGCAGGAATCAAAACCCACTACGTTTCGGCTAATTTAGACGATACTACAATGGAAGTATTGCCTGCGACGCCTTTCGGCAAAGGACTCGAAGTTATATGCCGTCACAAAGCGGTGGGCAGTTTCTATCGCAGATACAGCGACTATATAGAAGAAGGCGCGGATCTTCCGGCATACGTCGAAACTACTTTTAAAAACGACGCGAAAGGCGATCCCCTCGTAACCAAAGACGGGCTTATCGCGCTCGGAGTAATGAGCGACGCTCAATATGAAGACATAAAGGTAATGACTCAAAAAATCACGCAAATTGTTGCCGACGATTTAAAGGAAAAAGGCTTGGTATTATATGATATCAAGTTTGAATTCGGTTACGATAAAGACGGAAAGGTTATGCTTATCGACGAAATCGCTTCGGGGAATATGCGCGTATATAAAGACGGAAAGTATATCGACCCGATGACTCTTTCCAAACTCTTTTTTCAAGCGAAATAGCGTTAAACGATAAAAAGAAAATAAACGAAAAGAGGCTTAATTATGGGTGGATTTTTCGGAGCGGTAGGAAAGGACAAAACCGTTTTGCAAGACGTGTTTTTCGGAACGGACTATCACTCTCATTTGGGCACTAAAAGCGCGGGACTCGTTGCATACGACGACGAAATCGGATTGCAACGCAAAATACATAATATAAAGAATTCGCCGTTCAGAACCAAGTTCGATAATATTTTCGATATAATGCAGGGCAGAAGCGCGATAGGCTGTATAAACGATACCGACCCCCAACCGCTTCTCGTCCGTTCGAAATTGGGGGTATACGCGATATGCTTTGTCGGAGTGATAAACAACTCCGAAGAATTGATAGATCGGTATATAGAAGAAAACGGCGGTCAATTCGGCGCGCAATCGGGCGGAGAAGTAAACACAACCGAACTTATAGCGGCGTTTGTCAACAGTAAAGGCGATTTCGTCGAAGGGCTGAAATACGCTCAGAACCTAATCGACGGGACCGCTTCCATTTTGATATTAAAAGACGACGGTAAAATTTTAGCGGCGAGAGACAAACGCGGAAGGTTGCCCGTTCATATAGGGAAAGCGGAAAACGGTTATTGCGTATCCTTCGAATCTTTCGCATATCGCAAACTCGGCTACGTCGACGAATACGAACTCGGCGCGGGCGAAATAGCGGAACTTTGCAGCGACGGTTATAAAATTCTCAAACAAGCGGAACCCGAAAAGAAAGTTTGCGCGTTTTTATGGTCGTATTACGGCTATCCCACCAGCGATTACGAGGGGATAAACGTAGAAGTTATGCGCCAAAAAAACGGTGCTATTCTTGCCGAAAACGATAAAAAGAACGGAAAATTTCCGGACGTCGATTGCGTAGCGGGCGTTCCCGATTCGGGAGTCCCCCACGCGATAGGGTATGCGAACGACTCGCATCTTCCTTATTCGAGACCTTTTATAAAATATACTCCCACCTGGCCGAGAAGTTTTATGCCGAGCAGTCAAGTCGACAGAAACAAGGTCGCTAAAATGAAAATGGTTCCCGTTCGAGATTTGATAGTAGACAAAAAACTGTTGTTCGTAGACGACTCGATAGTTCGCGGCACGCAATTAAGGGAAACGGTGGAATTTTTATACGAAAACGGCGCGAAAGAAGTTCATATGCGTTCTGCTTGTCCGCCGATTATGTTTTGTTGCAAATACCTTAATTTTTCAAGAGCGTCGAGTCCGATGGAACTCATAACCCGTTCCATTATCGTAGAATTGGAGGGCGAAGAAGGTCTTAACCATCTGGAAGAATACAGCGACGCGAATACCGAGCGCGGAAAAAACATGCGCGAGGCTATTTGCAAAAAATTACATTTGAAATCGCTTGAATTTCAAACTCTCGACGGGCTTGTGGAGGCGATAGGCTTAGAGCCTTGCCAACTATGCACCTATTGTTGGAACGGAAAAGAATAACTAAGGAGAAAATATAATGCACGAAAATTCTAAATCGGAAATTTATGCTGCGGCAGGCGTGGATATAACCGCGGGATACAAGGCGGTTGAACTGATGAAAAAGCACGTTCAAAGAACTCACACCAAGGGCGTTTGTTCAGATATCGGGGGATTCGGAGGACTTTTCGAACTCGATTTAACGGGAATAAACAAACCCGTTTTGGTTTCGGTGACAGACGGAGTAGGCACGAAATTAAAAGTCGCGTTCAGAATGAACAAACACGATACTATAGGCATAGATTGCGTTGCGATGTGCGTTAACGACATAATATGTTCGGGTGCTAAACCGCTTATATTTTTAGACGATATCGCTTGCGGTAAAAACGTTCCCGAAAGGATCGCGGAAATCGTCGCAGGCGTTGCCGAGGGTTGCGTGCAATCGGGCGCGGCTCTTATCGGCGGCGAAACCGCGGAAATGCCCGGATTTTATCCCGTAGACGAATACGACCTTGCGGGATACGCTACCGGCGTGGTAGACAAAGATAAGATAGTTAACAATAAAGAAATGAAAGAGGGCGACGTCATTATCGCGCTCGCTTCGAGCGGCGTTCACTCCAACGGATTTTCTCTCGTAAGAAAGATATTAGACGTGGAAAACGGCGATATTACTTCTCCGCTTGCGGAACTCGGCGGCAATTCCATAGGGGAAACTTTGCTTACTCCTACCAAAATTTACGTAAAAAGCGTTCTCGCGTTAATGGAAGAAGTCAAAGTCAAAGGCGTTTCGCACATCACGGGCGGCGGTTTTTATGAAAATATTCCGAGAAGCATTCCCGAAGGTTTCGGCGCGAAAATTTATAGGTCGAAAGTTAAAGTATTGCCTATATTCGATTTGATAGCAAAACGCGGCAACGTTTGCGAACGCGATATGTTCAATACGTTCAATATGGGCGTGGGAATGAGCGTGGTAGTCGACAAGGAAAACGCGGAAAAAGCGATTGAAATATTAAAAGCGCACGGCGAAGACGCATACGTTATAGGCGAAATCGTTAAAGCGGAAGAAAAAATACGTATATGTTAAAAGAATTGTTCGGCAAAACTGTCGGCGGAATTTCGGCGGGGATTTTGGTTTCTATCGGCGGAACGGTGTTCTTGTGTTGCGAAAACAAAGTCGTCGGCGCGGTATTTTTTTCCGTCGCTCTTTTGTCGATTTGTTATTTAAATTGTTCTCTTTTTACGGGCAAGGTCGGGTTTTTGCCGTATAAACACGGGAAAGAGGAAATTTCCGTCCTTCTTTTGGGACTATTGGGAAATTTAATCGGCGCCTACGTTTTCGGAATATCAATGAAATATTGCTTGGGCGGTTTAGAGCAAAACGCCTATCTTTCTTGCGTAAATAAATTGGAAAGCAATAATTTTTTAACCGCGCTGATAAAGGGCGCGGCTTGCGGCGCGCTTATGTTCGTCGCCGTGTTCGTTTTCAAAGAGCACGGCAAAAATCCGCTCGGCATTCTGTTTTGCATACCGACGTTTATTCTTTGCGGATTCGAGCACTCTATCGCCGATATGTTTTATTTCGCGGCTTCGGGTATTTATTCTTTGGAGGCGACGGGATTTATAATGACCGTGGTTCTCGGCAACGCGATAGGCGCGATTTTGCTCGCTCTAATGAAAATCGTCGCGGATAAAATATTCTTAAAAGAAGATAAAAATCAATCCGAAAAGGAAACGATAAATGAATGATTTGAAAAAAATAGCCGTTTTAGTGTCGGGCGGCGGAACCAATCTGCAAGCCTTGCTCGACGCGGAAAAAAGCGGTGTTATAAAGAGCGGAAAAATAACGCTCGTCATATCCAACAACGAAAACGCCTACGCGCTCGAACGCGCTAAAAAAGCCGACGTAAAAAGTTTAGTCATAACGAAAAAAACTCTCGGCTCGCAACAGGCTTTCGAAACCGCTATAAAAACCGCGTTAAAAGAAAACGGCATAGACCTAATCGTTTTGGCAGGCTTTATGTCTATACTGTCGGCGGATTTCACGCGCGATTACGAAAAAAGAATCCTCAACGTTCATCCGTCGCTCATTCCGTCGTTTTGCGGAAAGGGGTATTACGGATTAAAAGTGCACGAGCGCGCGCTCGAAAAGGGCGTTAAAGTGACGGGGGCGACGGTGCATTTCGTGAACGAAATACCCGACGGCGGAGAAATAATAATGCAAAAAGCGGTTAGCGTTCGAAAAAACGATACGCCGGAAATTTTGCAAAAGCGCGTAATGGAAAAGGCGGAATGGAAAATACTTCCGCTTTCCGTGGAAAAAGTTTGCAAAACCTTGAAATAAAAAAACCAAAGGAGAAATTATGGACGTTTATAAAATAAACGATATATCGGAACTTATCAAAGATAATTCCTACGTGGGAAGAGGAATCGTCATAGGCAAAAGCAAAGACGGGAAGAACGCGGTTACGGCTTATTTTATTATGGGTAGAAGCAATAATAGCCGCAACAGAATTTTTAACTATAAAGACGGAGTTTTATATACCGAACCTTTCGATACGAGTAAAGTGGAAGACCCGAGTTTAATTATATACGCTGCCGTTCGTCAATACGAGAACAAACTTATCGTAACCAACGGCGACCAAACGGACACTGTTTTCGAGGGCTTGAAAAAAGGCGAGTGTTTTTCCTGTTCGCTCAAAACCCGCGAATTCGAACCGGACGCGCCTAACTTAACGCCGAGAATAAGCGGTATGTTGACTTTCGAAGATGGCGATTTCACATATAAAATGAGCATACTTAAAAGCGCAGACGCAATCGGTTCCGCTTGTAATCGATATACC
>CAYQLN010000061.1:1580-5428 GCA_964418455.1 uncultured Christensenella sp. | reverse complement strand
CCGCAAAGCACGACTAAGAGGTTAGATACCATAGCGGCTTTTCTTTCTTCGTCGAGATTGACCATTCCCGTTTCGTTGAGTTTTTTAAGCGCCATTTCCACCATTCCTACCGCGCCGTCGACTATCTGTTTTCTCGCGTCTATTATCGCCGCCGCTTGTTGACGTTGTAACATAGCCGCCGCGATTTCCGGAGCGTAAGCGAGATAGGTTATTCTCGCTTCCGTTATTTCCAATCCCGCTTCCGACACCCTTGACTGAATTTCGTTTTTAATTCTTTGCGCTACTATTTCGCTCGATCCGCGGAGCGAACCCTCGTCCGGTTCTCCGTCGCCCGTGGTGTCCACTCCTTGCGCCACGTCGTAGGGGTAAATACGAACGACGTTTCTCAACGCGGCGTCGCATTGCAACGACAAAAACTCTTTATAATTATCCACGTTAAACACCGCTTTCGCCGTATCTTTCACTCTCCAAATAACGGCGATTCCTATCTCTATCGGGGTTCCCAAGCAATCGTTGATTTTTTGACGATTGTTGTTGAGCGTCATCATTTTAAGCGAAATAATTTTATTATTGGCGGTTTTGGGCGCGGTTAACGAAGAGGATGGCGACGATGATTCGTTTTGCTGATTGTTAACGTCGCCGCTTTGCCTTAAAACGGTGTTCGCCGCAGGATTAACCGCTTGACAAAAGGGGTTGACGAAATAAAAACCTTCGCCTTTCAGCGTTCCGTAATATTTTCCGAACAACGTCAATACCAACGCTTCTTTCGGACGTATGATTTTCAACCCCGCGATAGGTATCCCGCAGAGTAAAAACAATATTGCCGTTATAACGAAGGGGATTACGTATGCGTCGTTTCCCGATTCTAACTTATCGATGCAAAAACCGCCGAAAAAAATCAGCGCGAGATATATGAAAATTATGCCGATAAGAACGGGAAATCCGCTTTTTGCTTTAATATTTTTTTCTTCCATTTTTTTCCTCCTTTCGAAAAAACCGAACGTTTTTTTAATTTTAATTCCGCGTTTTTCGTTTGTCAATATTTTTACGTATTTTCATAAAAAACGGACAACGGATATAAAAAATATAATAAATTTTTATTTTATGCCGTTATAAAGGAATCCACGGTTAATTCGCCTTCGATTATTTCTATTTTAACGTCCGTTTTGTTCGCTTTATCGTCCGTCGAAAAAAAGGCGACGGCAGGCTCGTTTTGCGGCGACAATTCGTATTCTTTTATAAGCGAATTTATACTTACTTTTATTTTGCAATACTCCGTCTGTTTGCAAACGAGCAGAAAGCCCGTCCCTTTAAAAGAGTATTTAATTATGCCGTTTCCCGTTATGGTTTTTCCGAAAGAACTGATTTCTTCCTTTTCTTTCCAATCGGTTTCTTTGTCTTTATAATATTCCAAATTATGCGCGGATTTTTCCTCTCCGACGAATACGTAATCGAAACGTATGTTAGACAACGTAACGTATTTGTTTGGCGAACTTTGCGATTTTGTATCCGTAACTTCTAATCGGTAAAATCTAAAATTCGATTCCTTAAACGTAGCGGTTACCGTGTTGCCGTTCAAAGTCAGATTACTAAAATTTCCGATTTCGAACCAAACGTCACCGTCAAGACTTCCTTTTAAACTAAACGTCACGGGCAGATTGTATTGTCCGACCTTTCTCGAAGTAACGGTAATCGAATTGAAAATATTTTCTTTGCCCGTATCCGCAACGAGAATAAAGGGATTGGTTTCGCTTACGAAAACGTTTTGTTGGTTATGATAAAAGGTTTCGGGATTTCCGTCGAAAATATTTTCTATTTTTGCGGTTTCGTCCCAGCACGACATATTCGCGCTTATAAGAGAGTGATTTTCGCTCGAAGAGGAATAAACGATTTTTTCCGAAGTATATTTGCGAGGATATTTTTCCGCGGAAGTAAATTCTTTGTTTTCGCGCTCTCCCGCGGTTTCGTATAACACGGACGTCGCAACCTTTTGCATAGACGGCGACGGTTCGTCTAAGTTTGCCAAACCGAGTTCGGTATAAGCGTCGGAAGCGTGCCTCGACAACGTTATTTCCTTAAAATAAAGGTAATCTCCTTCGTTTAGAGAGAGGGTTATCACGTGTTCTCCCGAAAGAAGAAAATCCTTGTGATCGCTATTTAAAGACAAAACGTTGTTAAGCGCGACGTCGTTTATCGCAACGTAAAGAGTGTTGTTTCCTCTTCCGCTTCTTAAACAAAGTGCGTAAGTCGCCGTTTTTTCTATATAGATTTTTCCTTCCACAATGCCTATTTGCCCGTTAGAAAGCCCGTTTAAAAAGGTGGAGTTGCTTTTGTAAGTAACTTTATCGGTATATCCCATGAAGTCGTTTTCCACAGCCTCCTGCACGGTGGAATACTTTTGGTCTGCCGAATAGGTGTATTTGGTAACGTCCACCTGGTTTTTATAATATTGTTCGAATTCCATCGAAAAAGTAACGTCTTGGGTCGCGTATTTTCCTTCGAGCGCAATGGTTAAGTATATCGTTCCGGAAAATTTTTCTTTGTTCGGCGTGTATTCGTAAACGTTTTCGCCTTTTTCGATAATACTTCCGTTTTCCGGCGAAGAGATGTTTTTTATCGTGAAAGAGTAGTCGTCGGGTAAAACGATTCTTTCGTTAAAATCCAAAACCAAACTCTTTCCGTTTTCAATCAGAAACGGTTTAACGGTTTGGCTGAAAACTTCCGTTTTGCCCGAATAAAAACTTCTTCCCGTTTGAAAAACGGCGGCGACGGGAACGAAAACGATTCTGTCTTTGGTGTCGTAAGCGAGTTTTTTTTCTTCGGGAACGGGTTGGTGCAAAATTTCTTCGAAGTAGTAGGTAAAATTATAATCGGTAACGAGCGATAACGCTTCGTACCAAGCGTCTACTCCGAAACCTTTTTGCGCTCTCGTCGCTTTTGCGAAAACGTCTACGCCGAACGTATGGATTATGTCCGCATAAGCATTAAGGGAACTTTGCGCTTCTGCGTTTTTCTCTAAGGATAAAGTTTCCCTCAAACTTCTCGAAGGGTCGGTAAATCTGTTCCAGCCCGAAATCGTGTCGTCGCTAAGTGAACGTTTTTGGGAGATGTTTGTGTAAAGAACGTAACTCAAAAGGGAAGTGGCGTTGTTCGTTACCTCGTTGGTTTTGCTGCTTTCCATTCCGTAACTTTGATATAGGTGGTTGTATTCGTGAATTATTCCCCAAAACCCTTCGCTAACCATCGAATCGTAATTCAACGCTCCGCTAAGCCAAGAACAGGGCGCGTTAATCCAAGAATTTCCGCCCTGAAAAGCGCACGCCGCGCCCGCCGCGACAAAACAGTCGTAAACGTAGCAAACTCCTATGGAAGAGTTCGCCGAGCAGGGAACCTGTCTGCTCGTTCGGATTATTTTTTCCCAAAGTTCTCCCGACTTCAAAAGATTGTCGTAATCGTAACTACCGAATTTAGAAGGACCGGAATGGCGCACTCCCAAATCCCAAATTTCGTAGTCGTAGTACGGCGCGGAATACGTTTTCATTTCTTCGACTTCCTCTTCGGTGGTTCTTCCGTAAATGAAGCGAGCGTATTTAACCGCGCCCGAAACGGTAACGCTAAACGTTTGCCCGAAAACGGAAGGGTAGATATAAATCGGTCCGCCGAGCGCGTAACCGGCGTATGCCGTGGCGGTGTTTACGGTTATTTTGTTAACGATAATCGGCATACGCGAAAAATCGTTTCTTGCTTTCCAAATATTGTTCACGTCGTTTCTGTGGCTCGTTTGCCCGATCAGAACGGTAAAAGAACCGCCGATTTTATCTAAATCTTCTTGTGAAATTTCTAATTTT
>CAYQLN010000061.1:0-1570 GCA_964418455.1 uncultured Christensenella sp. | reverse complement strand
AGTAGGCTCAGCAGGATATACGAAAACAGGATATTGTGAAATTTCTAATTTTATCACTTCTCCCGCAGGCGCGTATAATCCCGTAACGTAGTTGCGAACTTCGTCTGCGGTTACGGTTATTTTTTCTTTGACCGCTTTTTCGTTATCGTCAACGTCGCCGCAGTACATTCCCGTTGAGGAAACGTGCTTATATAGTTTTTTCCCTGTGGCGGTTCCGTTAAGATAATAGTTCCCTTCTTCGTCCATTGAATCGTAAGTGGTAGGAGAAGCGATAAGTAAATTGGCTTCTTTAATCAAGTTGTCTTTTTCTTCTTCGGTAACGTCTGCCAAACTCGTGCCGTATACGGGGTATCTTTCGTTTAATCCTTCGCTAAAAGAGGCGGAGGGAACGTTGCGTTCCACTGTTTCTATGGTTTTGCTCCATTGCTTGATTTTTCCGTTAAAAGTTTCGGTAAATTCCACGCGTTCCAAATCGTTTTCTTTTTCTTTTTTTCCTAAAAGAACAACGGCGACGGTAATACTCGCCGCAAACGCTATGATAAGTATCGTTATAATAAGGTTAAACAGTCTTTGTTTTTTTGTTTTTTCCATATTCTTGACCTTTACATTGTCGTGTTTTCGGAGCTCGTTAACAATCGAAAGAGTTTCGGTTCTAATTTTTTACGAACATGCTGATTCGATTTTAAATCGTCCGTGTTTTGCTTCGTATAAGACAGGCGGACGAGTAAAAAACATATCAAAAATTTTTTTTCTGCGAAGAAATTTTTGCGAAACAAACTCGCTTGCAATCCCTCGTACGCAATATTTCGTTTTTATCGGATAACATTATACCATATAGCCAATTCGAAAATAAAGAGTTTAAAACAAAAATTTATTAAGGTAACGGATTTCAAAACCACGGTTGTAAAATTAGGGGGGATTGAATCGGTTGTTTTTTAGTTACCGATTGAGCATATAAACACTTGAACCGTTGTTCATATACGCATAGAAGATTAAAAAAATATTTGTCCGTTATTTGAAAACATATTTTCTTATTTCGTTTGACACTTTTTTTCGTTTGTAGTAAAATAAGCAACAAGAGAGGTAATAATCATGAAAACTAAAGAAATAGTTTTGTCTGCAGTTCTGGTTGCGTTAACAGTTGTCGCAACGGCTTTTATTTCCGTGCCGTTACCGCTTGGTTACGTTCATTTGGGCGACGCGGTGATAGTTATAACGTGTTTTCTTTTAAAACCGAAGTGGGCGATACCCGTTTCTGCAATCGGCAGCGCTCTTGCCGATTTGCTTGTAGGTTATTATATCTACATTCCCGCAACGCTTATCATCAAAGCGTCGTTTGCGGCTTGTTTTTCTCTTTTGATATACGAAAAGCCTACGATCGTCAGGTGCGTCATCGCGCTTGTTTTGGGGACTCTTATTGTCCCGCTCGGATATTTCGTATTCGAAACCGTGCTTTACGGAGCGGAGGCGGCTATCGCAAGCGTGCCCTTTAACGCGTTGCAAGGCGGCGTATGTTCTTTCGTCGGCGGCGTGATAATTCAAGCCGTTCGCAAAATCCCGATTGTAGACG
>CAYQLN010000060.1:0-5443 GCA_964418455.1 uncultured Christensenella sp. | reverse complement strand
CGACTATATCGCCGCGATTGCGCGATTAATATCCGTTGCGGAAATAAATCGCGTATATACGGGCGATTGCATTTCTTCGACGACGTTTTCGATTATGAAAAAGAACTTTCCTTTAACCGAGTTCGAACGCGTTTCTGCGGGGGAAAGCGTAAATCTCGAAAACGTGGGGGAATTTTATTATTTTCTTGATTTTCGCGCGGTCAACGTTAAAACGAACGAAAAGGTAATGAAAATTTACTCCGCGCTCGAAGTTGCAGACGATTTGATATATGCCGATCGGGATTATTCGTGCGACTTAGCAGTATGCGAAAATTTTTCGCAATTCGTCGTTCTTGCCAATCCTAACGCAGCGGTTGCTTCTTTTCGTTCCGGGCGTTGCGATTTAAATGCCGAAGAGCAAGGCAACCTAAAACGGTATTTTTATTAAAAGAAAGAAAAGGTGCGTTTTTCCCCTTGCAAAATCGGGCAAAAAATGATACAATACCAAATTGAAGTATGGAACTTAAATATAGCGAGTTTAAAAACGGAATACTTGTCGGCGATTTGCGTCCGATATACGTGTTTGAGGGCGACGACGCGTATTTTTTGAACAACGGCGCGGAACTTCTAAAAAGCAAGTCGGTTTCTCAGCCGGAACTCAATTACGCGGAGTTTAGCGGAGAAAAGTTGTCTTGTCAAGAACTTCTCGCTTCGCTTGAAAGTTATCCGTTTATGAGCGATATAAGGTTAACGCTCGTTCGGGAGTTTTATCCCGATAAAAAGTTTTTCGACGAGGGGTTAAAAAACTATCTTGAAAACCCTTTGCAAGAAAGCGTGCTTGCGATCGTCAACACGGAAAAATGCGAAGCGTTAAAAAAATATCCGTCGGTAACGATCGTTAATTGCTATAAAGCAGACGAACAGATCTGTGCGAAATGGATTAAAGCGGAGTGCGAAAGAAACGGCGTTAAAATTGACGGAGAGTGCGCGCAACTCGTTGCGAGTTACTGCCTTTCCAATATGGCGAGAATAGAAAACGAAACGAAAAAACTCATCGCTTATGCAAGCAAAAGCGGGGTTATAGACAAAAGCGCGGTATGCGACTTGGTCACCCCCGACGCGGAGCATAAAATATACGAAATGACGGACCTTATCGGCAGAAAGAAAATAGGCGCGGCAGTGTCTATGATAAACGAAATGCTGAAAAAGGGAGAAACCCCTCAAAGACTGCTGGTGAGCGTATATAATTATTTCAGAAGGCTTTTGCACGTAGCGATAAGCGATAAAACGGTCGGCGAACTCGCTTCGGCGCTTAAAATTAAGGAATTTGCCGTAAAAAAGGCGAAAGAACAAGCGAGAATGTTTAAGCCAAAATGCCTCAAAAAAGCGGTGGATTCGCTTATAGACATAGATTATAAAAGCAAATCGGGATTAATAGATATAAACGAAGGGTTATGGATAACCCTTTTCGGGATAATGACGGAGAATTAGAATTATGAACGTATCGACGGCGTTGAGCGATTTTTTTGCGCGAATGGGAACCGACGCGGGTTTTGCCGTGTCCGTGGTTTTGGGAATAATCGCGCTTTCCTTCGCGTATTTTTTCATTATGAATTTTTTAATAAAAAACAACTCCTCTAAATTAGCGGTGTTGTTTATAATCGCTTTAATTTCGACGACGGTTATAGTTACGCTCAATCCGAGCGTGGACAACGCGGTTATTTTGGCGGTTCCCTTGTTGTTCGTTATCGCTTTCGTTATTCTTTACGCGGTGGAAATCAAAAGAATTATATGGTCGCATAAGTCGCTCAAAAACGACGGGACGTATAATGCGAGCGGATTTTACGACGAAGAGAAAGTCGACAACTGCATAGAAGAGATTATCAAAGCGGTTCAAGATATGTCTAAAAACGACGTCGGAGCGATAATAGTTCTCGCAAACGGCAACGTTCCCTCGCAAATACTCGACAGCGGCGTTCGTTTGTCGAGCGATATAAGCAGCGAACTCATCGAAAGCGTTTTCTTCCCGAAAACTCCGTTGCACGACGGGGCGATGATAATAGACGGGACTAAAATAGTCGCCGCAGGTTGCTTTTTGCCGCTTTCGCAAAACATAAACAATATCCCGAAGGACCTCGGCACGAGACACAGAGCGGGAATAGGAGTAACCGAAACTATAGACGTCGTGTCCTTGATAGTTTCGGAAGAAACGGGAATTATTTCGGTTGCGAAAACGGGTAAAATAACGAGGTATGCGGACTACAATATGTTGAAAAAGACTTTGAAAGCATATTATTGGCAGGATTTAAGCAGAGAAAGGAGATAATTGTGGAAAACGGAAAAAATCAATTTAACGTTCCCGAAAAGAAATCTAAAACTTTCTGGAAAGGTTTCGGCGTCGCCGTTCTTTCGGTCGTTCTGGCTGCGTTAACGATCGTTGCCGTAAGTTTATAGGTGAGAGATGCAACGAACAGGACTCGTCGCTCCGAATATTTTATTGCCGAATACGGAAGACTATTTTTCGTGGGCTGTTATCGCATGCGATCAATTTACCAGCGAAAGGGAATATTGGGATAAACTTTCCGCGCTTGTGAAAGGGAAAAAAACCGCGCTCGATTTGGTTTTGCCGGAAATATATTTGAACGATTGCGCAGACGAGCGTATCGAAAAAATAAAAGCAAACGTAAAATCGTATCTTAACGACGGGGTTTTCAAAACGTTGCCGAAAGGTTTCGTTTTAACCGTTCGTTCAACTCCGTTCGTTCCCCGTCGCATAGGCTTGATAGGGGCGATTGATTTGGAAGAATACGAATACGCTCAAAAAAGCGCCGCTCTTATCCGTTCCACGGAAGGAACGATAGAAGAACGTATTCCTCCGCGACTTAAAATAAGGCAAAACGTCGATTTGGAATTTCCGCACATTATGGTGCTTTTCGACGATGAAAAAAGGCAAATAACGGAAAAATTATACGCCGAAAGGGAAAGGTTTGAAAAACTATACGATTTTCAACTGAATATGGGCGGCGGAAATTTAACGGGATATTTCATAAAAGATTATCAAAGCGTTTTGCAAAGTTTTTCCGAGTTGCTGAACGAAAACCGCCTTACGGAAAAATACGGTTCGACGGAGAAATTCCTTTTTGCCGTAGGCGACGGTAATCACTCTCTCGCCACGGCGAAAGCGCATTGGAACGAAGTCAAAAAGACACTTAAAGAAGAGGAGTTAAAAGACCATCCCGCAAGATTTGCTTTGGCAGAGTTCGTCAACGTGTATGACGAAGGCATTTATTTTGAACCCATATACAGATTCGTAACAGGCGTCGACCGTTCGGATTTTATAGATAAATTAACGAAAACGGTCGAAGGCGGATACAGAATTTTCGACGGGAACGAGGTTAAAGACTGCATAAACGGAATTTCTTTGCCCGACGGAATAAGAGCGGTAGATTCGTTCATAAAAGATTATATCGAAAAGTTCGGGGGGGCGATCGACTACGTTCACGGCGAAAATAATCTGAAAAAACTCGCCTCGAAAAGAAACGACGCCGTCGGGATTTTGTTCGATAAACTCGATAAATCGGAATTATTTAAATACGTTTCTAAAAAGGGCGCGTTTCCCAGGAAAACGTTTTCTATGGGAGAGGGCGTTGAAAAAAGATATTATTTAGAAGGAAGAAAGATAACCAAATGATAAAAGTGTGTAAGTTCGGCGGAACGTCTATGGCAAACGCGAGTTCGCTTCGTCAGGTAAAAAGTATAATAGAAGCGGATAAATCAAGAAAATATATAGTTGTTTCCGCGCCGGGTAAACGCGAAAAAACCGACGTAAAGGTAACCGATTTGCTGTATAAATGCTACGACGAGGTTATGGCGAACGGCAACTGCGAAAATACTTTTAAAGAGGTAAAAAAACGCTTCACGGATATATCGGAAGATTTGAATTTGACTTTCGATTGGACGGAGATTTTTAATAAAACCGAAAGGGAAATAGTCGCTAATAAAGACGCGGATTTCACCGCTTCGAGAGGGGAATATTTAAGCGCGATATTAACGGCGGAATATCTTGGCGCGACTTTCGTCGATTCGTTCGACCTCGTTCGTTTCGACAGTAGAGGAATGCTTAACGAAGAATATACCAACGATAAAGTTCGCGGCAAACTCGAAAACGTCGATTTCGCCGTAATTCCCGGTTTCTACGGCAAGGGCGCGAACGGCAAAGTTAAAACGTTCAGCCGAGGAGGAAGCGACGTCACGGGCTCTATAATAGCGCGCGGCGTAAAAGCGGATTTGTATGAAAATTGGACGGACGTAAGCGGTTTTCTCGTTTGCGATCCGAGAATAGTTCCCGAAGCGGAAACCATAAAAAGTTTAACCTATAAAGAACTTCGCGAGTTGTCGTATATGGGCGCGTCCGTTCTTCATTCGGAAGCGATTTTCCCCGTAATGAAAAGCAAAATTCCCATCAATATAAGAAATACCTTCCGTCCCGAAGACGCGGGAACCATGATAGTTCCGAGTGATTTTCATTTGGAAAACGGCGAAGAGAACGTTATAACGGGTATCGCGGGCAAAAAGGATTTCACGGTTATATTCATAGAAAAATCGCTTATGAACGCGGAAGTGGGTTTTATAAGAAAGGTTTTGTCCGTAATAGAACACCACGGTTTGTGCGTAGAGCACCTTCCGTCGGGAATAGACACGTTGTCGCTCGTAATAGAATCCGGGCAAATTAACGACGGCGAATTAACGGATATAGTAAACGAAATACGCGAAAACGTTAATCCCGATTACGTTCACGTCATAGAAAACGTTTCGCTCATCGCCACCGTCGGCCACGGTATGGCAAGGCGTTCGGGAACGGCGGCAAAGATTTTCGCCGCGCTCGCAAACGCGGGAATTAACATAAAAATGATAGACCAAGGCTCATCGGAACTCAATATAATAATAGGCGTTGCAAACAGCGACTACGAAAAATGTATCAGAGCAATTTACGACGCTTTTAAAAAATAAAAAAAACATATTATGGAGGATTAAAATATGGATTACGCAAAAGAATCTCTGCGTTTGCACGGCGAGTGGAAAGGAAAACTCGATATAGTTTCGAAAGTTCCCGTAAGGAACAAAGAAGACTTATCGCTTGCATATACTCCCGGCGTAGCGGAACCTTGTCTTGCGATACAAAAAGACTACGATAAATCTTTTGAACTTACCGGCAGAGGCAATACCGTAGCGGTAGTTACCGACGGTACGGCAGTGTTGGGATTGGGCGATATAGGTCCGGAAGCGGGTATGCCCGTTATGGAAGGTAAAGCCGTTCTTTTCAAAACTTTCGGAGGAGTAAACGCCGTTCCGCTTTGCGTCAGAAGCAAAAGCGTAGACGATATCGTTAAAACGGTAAAACTTTTGGCAGGAAGTTTCGGAGGCGTAAACTTGGAAGATATTTCCGCTCCGAGGTGTTTCGAAA
>CAYQLN010000059.1:0-5518 GCA_964418455.1 uncultured Christensenella sp. | reverse complement strand
TTAAGACTGTTTTTTTGTAAAAAAGAAAAATAAAACGCAGCCCGTAATTATCGATACGGGCTGCGTTTTATTTTTATAGTTGAACTATTCAGGCTAACAAGCCATTTGTTCGTTAAATCAAATCGACTATCGTTTCGTTTACGAATCCTTCCGTTTCGAGTTTTTCCGCCATATATTTAAAAGTCTGCGGAACTTCGTCGTATTTTGCGGAGTCGAGTTTTAAATGCGTTAAATCTATGGCTTTATTTGCGATTAAATTTATACTTGCCGCCGTATTGCCTGAACTTGCGTTTATACAGTGGATATCCAACTGTTTTTTAATAGCCTGTGAAAAAGAAATCAAATTATTCTTGTAACTGTCGCCCGTAAAAGCGACGTCGGCGTTAAAAGATGCGACGGAAAACGCTTTATTTGCATGAATGTTGCTTTCCGAAAAATATACAACGTGTTTTGCCATTCTTCCGCCGGTCAAAGCAGAAACTTCTTTTTGCCAATTATCGTTTTCTCCGAGTGTATAATATATTCCGGAAGATTTTGCTATTTCTATATTATCGGGATTATTGCTTATTAAAATAGGAACTGCTTGATAGTAGATGAGTAGTTGAGATAAAATATTCCCTAAATTATTCGCGCCTATAACGGCAACGTAGTCGCCTTTTTGTATGCCTAATTTATCGATTATTGAAATTGCGAGAGAGATATGCCCTACGAACAACGCTTCTTGGTCGGTAACGCTATCTGGGAGGAGAAACAGTTTTCCCGATTCAACCTCTGCGAAATCCGCTAAAAAACCGGAATAATCTTCTCCGGCAATCATAAGGTTAGAACATTTGTTTTCTTCTCCGTTTTTACAGTTATAACACTCTCCGCAGGCTTTATACGGTTCTATATACACGTGTTTGCCTTTTTCCAAACCGAAAAGATTGGAGCCCGATTCCGTAACTATGCCTATTCCGTATGAGCCGAGAATGACGTTTTGCGACGACAATTCTCCGCTGTAACGCAAAACGTCGCTTGCGGTTATCAGGGATTTTATAATTTTTACTTTGGAATAATCTATTGCAGAATCGGTTAAAACGTTTTCTGCGATTTCTTGTTCCGTTAAAGTTTTATTATCGGTTAACGCCCAGCCTTTCATAACGACTCCGTTTTTTTTGTTGTTTCGGCAATAATTTTTAAAACTTTCCGAAATTTAGGTAAATTATAAAACAAAATACGAAATAAATCAACTAAAAAACAAGGTCTGTCAAAAAGAAAAGATTTACTAAAAAACTTAAAAAACGGGAAACTTTTAGTTGACTTAACCGAATAAATATAATATAATAACAAGGCAAAAATGAAAAAGAGGTGCGTTATGAGACAGGATATACATCCCGATTATCACGAAGTAACCGTCGTTTGCGCTTGCGGCGAAACGTTTAAAACAGGTTCAACTAAAAAAGGCGATACTATAAAGGTAGATATTTGCAGTAAATGTCATCCTTTCTTTACGGGCAAGCAAAAATTGGTAGACACCGGCGGTCGTGTTGATAAGTTTAACAAAAGATATAGTAAATCGAAATAGTTATGTTAGCGGCTTCGGGGTTTTTTTACCTTGAAACCGCTTTTTTTTACCTAAATTTAAAATAAAAAGATATGAACAAAGAAACAAAAAAAACTTCAATAGGCGGGCAGGCGGTTTTAGAAGGCGTTATGATGCGCGGAAAGACCGCTATGGCGACCGCCGTTCGAGATGAAGACGGGATTATAAGGCTGGAAACAAAAAAAATATCTTCTCCCGCTAAAAATAACAAATTTTTAAAGTTGCCCGTCGTTCGGGGGTGCGTTTCTTTTTTTCAATCTTTTGTGGGCGGTATTAAAGTATTGATGCGCTCCGCCGAGGTTTACGGCGAAGGCGAGCCTTCTAAATTTGAAAAATGGTGTGCAAAAAAACTAAAAATCGACGTAATGAGCGTTATAATCTTTTTTTCGTTGGTTTTTGGATTGGGACTTGCCGTGTTTTTGTTTATGTGGCTTCCCCAAACGTTGAGAGGATTGATAGAAGGTTTTATAGGCGGAGATTTTGCTTTCGGAATTTGGGCGAAAAATTTTATCGAGGGCGGTTTTAAACTCTTTATCTTTATCGCATATATTCTATTTTGTTCGCTGATAAAAGACGTGAGAAGAACTTTTATGTACCACGGCGCGGAACATAAAACCATTGCGTGCTATGAAAACGGCTATGATTTAACCGTTGAAAATGCAAAAAAATGCAGTCGAATTCACGACAGATGCGGAACGACGTTTTTGGTTTTTGTAATGCTTATCAGTATTTTGGTGTTTGCGTGCTTCGAATCGCTGACGGGCGGAGCGGTTAACGGGTTGCTGAGAGTTTTGTGTAAAATCGCGTTGTTGCCGATAGTTGCCGGAATATCTTATGAACTTTTGAAAGGTCTTGCAAAAACCGATAATCCCGTTTTCTTGCCGTTAAAGTTGCCCGGAATGGCTTTGCAAAAAATAACCACGAAAGAACCGAGCGACGAAATGATAGAAGTTGCCATAACGGCGTTTAATAAAGTTATGGAAATGGATGAAAACGAAAGTATAAAAGAAGTTTCTTTTCCCGTTCCGAAAAAGCGTTCGCTCGTTTTGAAAGAGGTTAAAGAAAAACTTAAAGCGGCGGGTATAGAAGAAAATGCCGAAAGCGAATGGATAGTTTCCATCGCGTTAAATATAAAAAGAAACGAACTTGAAAACGACGAATTGGTTTCGATAAAACTTCAAGATAAGATAAACGATATTGTAAAATCTCGTATTGAGGGCAGACCGCTTTGGTATTGCATAGGTAACACGAATTTCTACGGATACGATATAAACGTAGACGAAAGAGTTTTAATACCGAGACCGGAAACTGAACTTCTTGTCGAAAACGCTTTAAAATCCATAGATAACGAAAGCGTTGTTTTGGATTTGTGCACGGGTAGCGGAGCGATAGCGATAGCGATAAAAAAAGAATCCGGAGCAAAAGTCGTTGCCGTTGATATAAGCAAAGACGCGCTTGATTTGGCAAGATCCAACGCAAAAATGAACGACGCCGAAATAGAATTTATCGAAAGCGATATGTTCGGTAATTTAAATAACGAAAAATTCGACGTTATTGTTTCTAATCCTCCGTATATCATTTCGGACGATTTGAAGTTTTTGCAAAGAGAAGTAAAAGATTTTGAACCGAAAATCGCGCTGAACGGCGGAAAAGACGGGCTGGACTATTATCGCGTTATTGCAAAAGACGCAAAAAAACACCTTAACGATAGGGGCGTTTTGATTATGGAGTGCGGAATTAACCAAGCAAAACTCGTTGCGGAAATGCTTGAAGGCTTTGCTTTGGTAGAAATAATAAAAGATTACGAAAATATAGAAAGAATAGTGCGAGCGGTGCTTTAATGTTTAAGAAACTCGATAAACTCGTTGAAAGATACGAAAAACTGAACGAATTGGTCGGCGACGCCGAAATTATCGCCAAAATCGATGAATGGAAGGCATATTCAAAAGAACTTTCGGATTTGAGCGAAACGGTAGAAAAATATTTGGAATATAAAAAAGTTCAAAAGGAAATCGACGATTTGACCGAAATGATAGCCGTTGAAACGGACGGGGATATGAAGGCGTTGTGCCAAGAAGAACTTTTAAGCAATAAGGAAAAAATAAACGCTATAAGCGAAGAACTGCGCATACTGCTTCTTCCGAAAGATCCTAACGACGATAAAAACGTTATTATGGAAATTCGTGCGGGTGCCGGCGGAGAGGAAGCGAGTTTATTCGCCTATGAACTTTACCGTATGTATATAAAATATGCGGAAAGGAACAGGTTAAAAACGGAAGAAATAGAAAATAACTCTACGGAACTTGGCGGAATTAAGGAAGTGGTTTTTTCCATTTCCGGAAAATCTTGTTATGCGAAACTTAAATATGAAAGCGGAGTTCACAGAGTTCAAAGAGTTCCTGCGACGGAGTCGCAAGGTAGGGTGCATACTTCAACCGTAACAGTTGCCGTGTTACCGGAAGTCGAAGATGTTGAAGTTAATATCGACGAAAAAGATTTGAGGATAGATACTTTAAGAAGTAGCGGCGCGGGCGGACAACACGTAAATAAAACGGAGTCCTGTATAAGACTAACGCATATTCCCACGGGAATAGTGGTTTTGTGCCAAGACGAACGTTCTCAAACAAAAAATCGCGAAAAGGCTATGCGAGTTCTGAAAAGCAGACTTTACGATTACTATCAATCGCAATATGAAAAAGAATATTCCGCAAACAGAAGAAGTCAAGTGGGAACGGGCGACAGGTCGGAACGTATCAGAACGTATAATTTCCCGCAAGGAAGAGTTACCGACCATAGAATAGGACTCACGCTATATAATATCGACAACTTTATGATGGGCGATATAGACGAAATGGTAGAAGCGCTCGCTATTGCCGACAGAGAGGCAAAACTTGCAATGGGAGCAGAGGAAGAATAAAGGAGTTACTAATGAGTATTTCAAAAAAAGCACAATCAATTTCACCGTCAATTACGCTTGAAATAACGGCTAAAGCAAAAAAAATGAAAGCAGAAGGGGTTTCGGTTATAGGTTTCGGCGCGGGCGAACCCGATTTTAATACTCCCGACTTTATCATCGAAGCGGCAAAAAAGGCGTTAGATATAGGTTTTACCAAGTACACGCCTGCGTCGGGGACTATCGAGTTAAAAAAGGCGATTTGCAAGAAATTTTCGAAAGACAACGGCTTAGATTATCTCCCTGAACAAATCGTTGTTTCTTCCGGCGCAAAAAGTTCGTTGTGTCATACCGTTCAAGCGATTGTCGACGATGGCGATGAAGTTATTATTCCTTCTCCGTATTGGTTGACATATCCCGAATTAGTTAAACTTGCGGGCGGAACGTGCGTTTTCGTTAAATGTCGAAAGGAAAACGGATACAAAATAACCGCAAAACAACTCGAAGAGGCAATAACGGATAAAACAAAATGTTTAATACTCAATTCTCCCTGCAATCCTACCGGTGCCGTTTACGAGGAAAACGAAATACGCGAAATCGCAAAAGTTTGCGAATCGAAAAATATTTTGGTTATAGCGGACGAAATTTACGAAAAACTCATTTATGACGGAAAAGTTCATTTCTCTATCGCAAAATGCAGCGATTATATGAAAGAAAACACGATAATAGTTAACGGAATGAGTAAAACTTATTCCATGACGGGTTGGAGAATAGGATATGTTGCCGCGCCTTTGAAAATAGCAAAGGCAATTTCCGGAATACAAAGTCATACTACGAGTAACGCAAATTCTATCGCTCAATATGCTTCCGTTGCCGCGCTTGAAGACGATAAAGGCGAAGAGTTTATCAAGTCCATGCAAAAAGTTTTCGATGAAAGAAGAAAGTATATGATAGAAACTTTGTCCAACGTAAAGGAATTGTCAATGGCGGTTCCGGAAGGCGCTTTCTATGTTTTTGTAGACGTTTCTCGATTGTTCGGCAAG
>CAYQLN010000058.1:0-5634 GCA_964418455.1 uncultured Christensenella sp. | reverse complement strand
GGCGAAATACCGCACGCAAATAAAAAATTCAACTACCTTAATCTTTCGGTCGAAATATTGAAAAGCACCGTCAGAAGAGTTTTGCAGGCAAAAATAGTCGTGCAAGAACCCGAAAAAGAAGATTAAATCGCAGTTTTCTGCGATTGACCGTTTCCGTGGCGCAACAGGATAGCGCGTTAGATTCCGATTCTAAAGGTTGCAGGTTCGACTCCTGTCGGGAACACCAAAAAAACGACAAGTTTTTATCCGAACTTGTCGTTTTTTATTTGTTTTACATTCTTTTTCGGTTAAATTTATACTTTTTTATCAGCCAAAAAAATCGACAAAAAGCACCCGTTTACCGCATAAAAATCGCTTTCTTTTTTCACTTTTTTCGCCGAGCGCAACGATAAACTTCGCGCTCGTTTCAGCCGCAATAATCCCTATCGAATTCTATAACGGCATAATACGTTCTGTCGTAGTTTTTAAGGGTTTCGTCTACTATTTTTTTAACGTCGTCTTCGTCGTATTTTGCGTTAAACGGCAAAACGACGTCGAAAATAACGTTGGTATGCGAAAATCCGCTAACAACCCTGAAATCGTGAACGTTAAGTTTTTCGTCAAACCCTTTCAGCGCGCGCACTATCTCCCCTTTCAACTCTTCCGTTTCCGCGTCGCCCACGGCAATGGGGTCTAAATGGCAAACGAGATGAACTTTCATTTCTTTTGCAAAATCGCGTTCTATGTTGTCCAACAGGTCGTGAGAAATCATAACGTCGGCAGCGGCGTCCACTTCGATATGGACGGTTGCGAACGTGGTTAAAGGTCCGTAGTTGTGAACCATTAAATCGTGAATACCCAAAACCCCGTCATAGGACTTCAACTTTTTCTCTATATTCTCTATCACTTCTTTTTCCGGGGGCTTTCCGAGTAACGGGTCGACCGTGTCTTTAATAAGCCCGACCGCCGAACCGACAATCATAAACGCAACGACGACTGCAAGATACCCGTCGAGATTAACGCCCCAAAAAAGCATTATCAAAGAGGAAGCGAGCACCGCGAGAGTGCTGAAACAATCGTTTCGACTATCTTCGCTCATGGCCGAAAGCGCGCCCGAATCGGTGCTTTTGCCAAGCCCCTTATATATAAACGACAGGCATAGTTTAATCAATATCGAAACGCTTAAAATAACGCAAGAAACCACCGAGAACTCGGAAACTTCGCCCGAAACGATTTTTTCCACGCCCGCCTTTCCGACTTCCACTCCGATAACGAGTATCACGAACGCCACGACAAGCGCGGTTATATATTCTAACCTTGCGTGTCCGAAAGGATGCTCTTTATCCGCAGGCTTACTCGACAATTTAAAGCCTAAAAGCGTTATGAACGAAGTCAAACAGTCGCTCAAATTGTTAATCGCGTCGGCAACTATCGCAACGCTCCCCGAAATTATCCCCGCGATTAGTTTCCCTATAAACAAAAACACGTTCGAAACTATTCCCAGCCCGCCGGCGGCGGCTCCGTATCGCGCGCGAACTTTCGGGTCTTCTACGTTTTTATAATCCTTTATAAACAGTTTCTTAAACAATTCCGTCATATTTTTTTCCTCCTTTCCATATAAACGTGCGGTATTCCGTCTTCTAAATATTCGCTTCCGTTTATTATAACAAACCCCGCTTTTTCATAAAAGGGCACGGCATAGACCTGCGCGCCGACCATAATCGTTTCCGCTCCGAACTTATCTTTCGCGACCTTAATTCCTTCGTTCAGCAGGGCAAGCCCTATACCTTTTTTTCGACAAGCGGAAACAACTCTTCCGATAGAAACTTCGCCAAACTTTTCGCCCCTTCCAAGCACCCTTAAACACCCGACGGTTTCTCCGTTTTCCGTCGCAAAAACGTGATAGGCTTTTTTATCCGCCCCGTCCGCATCGAGATAAGCGCAGTTTTGTTCCACCACGAAAACTTTTTGCCGAAGAGCCAAAATATCATATAACTCGCAAACGCTCAGTTCTTCGAATTTTTTTACCGTTATTTCCATATCCGTCCTCTTTTCTTTTTCTACGTTGATTTATATGGTCTTTACGAAAACCTTCTCCTGTAATATTCATACGGCGCGACTCCGTTCCGTTTTTTAAAGTTCCGATAAAAAGTTTGCAAAGAGTCGAATCCGCAATCGAACGCCAAGGTAATTATTTTTTTCTTGTTCCCCACGTCCTCTAACCGTTCTTCGAATTTTTTTAACCTTATTCCGTTAAGATAATCGCAAAATCCGCATTTAAAATTATCGTTTATAATTTTAGAAAGACGGGACTTAGAATATCCCAAAGCCTTTGCGACCGAAGCGAGCGTAATCTTTTTTTGATAGTTTTCTTCCATAAAAATCACGATTTCCCTAATTAGCCCCGCCTCGCTTTTTTCGCCCTCTACAAAAGAAGTCCTTTGCACTATACTGCCGATAATTTGATTGACAAGCCCTCTTTTAACCAATTCGTTGTCTTTTTTCGAATTTTTAATTCGTTCCATCAATCGGAAAATCTCGCCGTCGCCGTCAAAAAACACCGTTTGTTTGAGTTTTTTGCCCTTCTTAAACTTGTTATAATCCTCCAAATATCTTTGCGGAATCAAAAGCGCGGCGTGCGTTCCGCTTCCGTAGTTCTCGTGCGAAACAAACGGCTCTATAAAACAAAACCAACCTTTTTCTAACCTTATCTCCTTCCCCTCGACAGACAAAAAACATTCGCCAGAAACGGAATAGAAAATTTCCACGTTGGAATGAAAATGCTTGTCGTATTCCCCCGCAAAAACCGAAAAACCGATTTCCTCGCTGGAATCCCTGTGCCTTTCGAAAAACCCTTCCATCATTCGCCCCTTTGTTTTATATATTACTATTATATCATTATAGTTTTATAATGTATAGACCTTTTGAGAATATTTTAAGATTTTTTGATAAGAAAACCTCTTTTTCCTATAATACGATAGAATAAAAGAAGGAGGATAAAAGCGTGAAAAACAAAAAAATTATGGCGTTATTGCTTTCCGTCATATCGACCGTGTTCTGCTTTTGCGTTACCGCATGCAACCAACCGCCGGAAGACGAACCGCCGCAAACCGCCGAGTATACGGTTACCGTTATCAACGACGACCAAAAAGGAACGATTTCGGGAGTAACGAACGGGCAAACGTTCGAAGAAGGCGAATCGGTTTCGGTGAGCGTTATCGCAAAACAAGGCTTTAAATTGGAAAGCGTTAAATGGGATAACGAGTTCGTTCAAATTACCAACCCCAACGGCGTATATTTTACCAAAACGATCGAAGAAGACGTAGTGTTGAAAGTTAACTACTCTACCGTTTCGGAAGAACCGCCTGCGCAACCCGCGCAACACGTAGTTTCCGTTGTCAACGACGAGCAAAAAGGAACGATTTCGGGAGTAACGAACGGGCAAACGTTCGACGACGGGGCTTCCCTCACAATTACCGTATCGGCAAAAGAAAACTACAAAATACACGCGGTCGTTTTTGCGACCGAAACAATACAAGTAACCGATCAAACTCAAATTTCTTTCACGAGAACGGTTCTTTCCGACGCAACTCTTTCCGTGGCTTATTTGCCGATTTCTTACGTTTTCCAAATAGAAAACGATTTCACTCTCGGACAGATAACGGGAATAGCGAACGGCAATTCCTATGAGTTCGGTTCTACGCAAAACGTAACCGTAACGCCGAAAACTCAGTTCGGAGTCAAAATCAAATCGGTTACTTTCAACGGCTCGCCCGTTGCGATAACCGACCAAAACGGATTTACTTTTTCCGTCACAATCGGCAAAACCAATCTTTTGCAAGTCGACTATGAATGGGACGCGGGCTGGACGCCCAACGCATAATATAAAAGGAGAATAAAATGAAGAAAATGACGATTAACGTATTATTGACAATCCTCTGCGTTATTGCTTTCGCATGTTTTGCGGGACTTTCTCTTTCATTGCTACTTAACAATAACCAAACGAACGAATCTTCCGCATACGTAGACAGCGAAAGCCACGACGTTGCGCGAAGAATCGCCGAAGAAGGAATGATCCTTCTCAAAAACGACTATTCCTGCCTACCTGCCGACCGAAGCATGAAAATCGGCGGTTACGGCGTAGGACAAGACGGAGAAACAAGCAAAACCGGAGCGGTACTTTCCGGCTATCAATTCGGCGGCGGCGGAAGCGGCTGGGTTTGCGCGACGGAAGCGGTTTCCCCGAAACAAGGACTTCAAGCGGCGGCGGCAGCGGGCAAACTCGCCTCTTATACCGAAATGCAAAACACCTCCGCGGCGAACTATGACAGAGTTTTGTATTTCGTCACCAGATATTCCGCGGAAGACAGCGACCTTGTGGAAAGCGATTTCTATTTGACCGAGCAGGAAAAAACGGACATACAATCGCTTATAAACAATTTCGGAAAACAAAAGGTAGCGGTTATGCTCAACACCCCGTCGGTTATAGACACCTCGTGGCTCATAGAAAAAGACGTGGGCGCGATTATGGCAATTTGGATGGGCGGACAAGAAGCGGGCACCGCGCTCGCCAACGTTATAACGGGCGAAATTTCCCCCAGCGGAAAAACCACCGACACTTGGGCTAAATCTTTAACAGACTACCCCACCACCGCAAACTACGCGAACCCGTACTACGTTAAATACGAAGAAGATTTATACGTAGGATACAGATATTTCGAAACTTTCGATAAAAACTATCAAAAAGTAAACTACGAATTCGGTTACGGACTTTCCTACACCGATTTCAGCGTCAAAACCACTGCGGTAAAAAAGGACGCGACGAGCGGCGAAATAAAAATTTACGTTACCGTTAAAAACACGGGCGACGTGTACAGCGGAAAAGAAGTGGTTCAAGTATACTACTCCACTCCCGACGACGTTATCGACGCGCCTGCGAAACAACTCATTGCGTTCGAAAAAACCGACACGCTTGCCCCGGGAGAATCTCAACAACTCGTTTTGAGTTTCAACGTCAACGATATGGCTCAATTCGACGACACGGGCAAAATACAACTCAACGCCTACGTTTTGCAACGCGGCGACTATAAAATATACGTGGGAAATTCCGTAAAGGCTGCCGGTAAAAACGGGGTCGTTACCAAATACACAGTATCGGAGCACACCGTAACCGAACAATGCAATGCGCTTACCGATACGGCTACAAACCTCGACAAGCGTTTAACGAGCGACGGAACTTACGAAACGTTATCTACGGTAGAAACTTCTTACGAAACCCACTATTATTCCGGCAACGGCGCGATTACGGTAGACGCAGCCGAACTTTTTGACGCGCAACCGCTCTACACGAACTATTATCAAGACAACGGAACTCGCGCGTTCTGGCACGACAACTTCTCTTGCTTCACTTATTATACGGGATACACTTCCAACAAAATCATTCGTCAACTGAACAACGAAGGAAGAACGATAAGGCTTGCCTATAAGTTCTATATAGAAAAAGCGGGAACGTATAACATAGACTTTTTCGTTTCCAACGAATATACCGACGCGAACGATATGTTGGACGTTAGGGTTTGCTACGACGAAAACGACCTTGCGAACGGAACTTCTACGGGAATCGTCATAAACTCTAAAAAACAAACGAATTGGAAA
>CAYQLN010000057.1:0-5658 GCA_964418455.1 uncultured Christensenella sp. | reverse complement strand
CCCTTGCAAGCAAGTTTGCTCGCTTGTATAATAACATTGAAACGAAACAAAATTAAAAATTTTGTTGCAACTGTCGTTGCCACTGCGTATTGCTATCGCAATCCGCCGTTTCTGTTGAAAAACTTCGCTCAAAAGCCTGCAAATGCTTCGCGCTTGCGCTTTCTCGCTTGTATTATAGCACAAAATATTGCTTTTTTTCCGTTTTTATAGTATTATTGGTTAAAACAGGGAGAAAACAAATGCTAAATTTCATTGTTAATCCGTCGGCAGGCGGAAAAGACGGCAAAAAAATTAAAAAGGCTTTGCCTAAAATCGAAAAAAAACTCGTGCAAAACGGTGTGGATTACTATATTCACATGACGAAACGCCCCAAACAAGCCACCGAACTGACTAAATCTTTAATAGAAGCCGGCGCGACCGATATCATAGTCATCGGCGGGGACGGAACGCTTCACGAAGTAATAAACGGATTTTCCGATTTCGAAAGAGTCGCGCTGGGGATTATACCCTGCGGGACGGGAAACGACTTCGCTTCCGCGCTTAAACTACCCTTAGACCCTTCCGCCGCTCTCGACTTAATTTTAAAAGGCTCGCCGAAATATACGGATTTTATGCAAATGCCCACGGTTCGCGGGCTTAACATAATAGGAACGGGTATAGACGCAGACGTATTGAAACGATATCAATCCTTAAAAAAGAAAAACAAGTTCGGCTACACCGCCTCGCTTATCAAAACATTGTTCGATTTCAAATATACGGAATTCGACGCGGAGTTTAACGGAGAAAGAAAATCTTATCGCTCGTTCACCGCCTGTATAGCAAACGGTCATCGTTACGGCGGCGGAATACCTATTTGCCCCGTTGCCGACCCTGCGGACGGAAAACTCGACTTCGTTTCCGTCGACCAAATTAAAGGGCTGAAACTTATAGGCGCGTTTATAAAGCTCAAAGGCGGAAAAGTTTTAACGCTTAAAGAAAGCGAACACCGAACCATGCGAGAAATAAAAATTTATCCTAAGGGCGACTACGTTGTTAACGTTGACGGCGAACTTTACAAAAACATTCCGTTCGAAGTAAAAATCGTTTCCGACACCCTTCGGGTTTATAGATAACTACATAAACAAAAAACCTCTTGCTTCGGGCATTGCTCGATACAAGAGGTTTTTTTATTCTATCCGACCGCAACCAAATCGTCGTTTGAAACGGTTATTTCGGCGGTATTTTTCTCCGCGCCGCCGTTCGTATATTTAACGCTCAACTTATCCCCTGCGCGAACGTTTAAGAACAAATCGCCTATATCGAAATCGCGATTTATTTCATATTCGACTCCGTTCAGTTTTATGGAAACTATCACGTTTCCGACTTCCAAACCGAGCGTTTTCGCCACGCTGTTTTCTTCCACGCTCGCAATCTTAACCGTTTCGCTGATTTTTCCGTAGCCTGTCTCTTCGTCAAGTTGATATTTCGCGTTAGAAGTACTTACCGTTATGCCCATAACCAACTTCTTGCAACTCGTTTCCGAAGTATTCTTGCAATAATACATAATGCTCTCGGCGGCGCCTTTAACTATATGAAGCGGCACGGCATAATTCACGTTTTGGTCGTCGCCGTCGCCGGCGTTGGTTATTCCGATAAGTTCTCCGTCGGCGTTAAAAAGTCCGCCGCCCGAACTTCCCCCGTATATAGCGGTATCTATCCTTATCGAGCGATATGCGCGAGCGGTGCCGTCGATATTCAAACTTATATATTCGTTATCCACGCTGACAACGCCCTCCGTAACGCTTAACCCTTCGTTTTCGGGATTACCGATCGCAATGGCTTTTTCCCCTACGCGATATTCGTCGGCAAAAACCACTTCTCTGACATTCGGATTAACGTCCTTAACTTTTTGCGTTTGAACTCTCACTATCGCGATGTCGCAAGCAATCGAACCGCCTACGTATTCCGCCTCTAAGCCGTAATCGCCGTAGTCATAAGCGGTATATCCGTCCGAACCTTTTTCCGAAGCCTCTTTCGGCACGCCTTCGCTTCCGTATAAATAAAGATTTATACGCTTGGGAAGTTTGCTTTCTATTGCCGAAGAAGAATTATATACTACGTGGTAATTCGTTATAAAATAGGTATAGTCGCTTTCTATTTTATATATAACGGCAGAACCGCAACTGACGGAAGTATCTATGACGGTTTTATAGTAATATCCGCTAACGACCGTTTTGTAAGCGGTGAATTCCGTGTAAATTTTAGCAGAAGACAACAGCGCCTTGTTAGTAGAAATCGCGGTAAGATTTGCGTTAACCTGCAAAAAGTCTTTTAAAAACTGCTCGTAAGTAGCTGTCGGGTGGCTTTCGAGATATTTTGCGAAAATATCTTCTATTTTTAAGTCCTCGCCGTCCGAACCGTCTTTCCCGTTAGTTACCTGAAAAGTCGTAGAAGTTCCGTCCGTATAAGTTATGGTATAAGTATCCGTCAACCCGTCGGTCAACGTCTTTTCTATGGACGCAACCGATTTACCCGTGTCATCTCCTCCGCAGCCGCCCATGACTCCGCAAACGGGGATTACCAAGCACAGCGTCAAAACCGCCAATTTTTTTAAGAAATTCATATCTTTTTCTCCTTACCGCATTATTTTACCACTTCTTTATTAAAATATCATTAAAAATTTTAAAATTTAAAGCGGAAAACCCCTTTTTTTGAGTTTTCCGCTTTTTTTATAACGAATGAACTTTTATCAATCGCTTTCCGTATTCCTTTTTTAGTTTTCTAAACGCCGCGTCGCGAGATTTTTTATCGACGTAAATTCCGAAAACGGTAGGCCCGCTACCCGTCATAAGAGCGACGACCGCACCCGATTTTTTCAACGCCGAAACCGCGTTTTCTATTTCGGGGCAAAAACCCGAAGCGGCTTTGGTCAAATCGTTTTTCAAAGCGGAAAGAAACAAGTCGTGTTCTCCGTTTTCAAAAAATTCAGCCGCTTTTTTCGCCGTCGGCTCGTATACTTTTTCAAGTCTGTCGAACTCGCCGAAAACCTCTTTCGTCCACGCCGCGCTTTTTCCTTTGATAAGAAGCATATAAAGTTTACGTCGGTTTTTGAGCGGCGTTACAACGTTTCCCCTGCCGCTCAACACTGCGTAGCCGCCGCGAAGCATATACCCCGAATCGCTTCCGCACGCATTGGCAAGATTTAACGCTTCCTTTTCCGTTAAACGATAAATTTTTTGCAAACATTTGCTAACGCCCGCAATATCCGCCGAAGAACCGCCCAGCCCTGCGCCCACGAATATGCCTTTTTTCACGACAATATCCGCGCCTGTAATTTTATTACCGTCAAAAAACCGTTTTAAAGTTTTATAAGCGTTGTTATCTTCCTTTTTAGCGCCGCTTTTTATACCTTTTTCTTTAAGGTTGATTTTTCCGTCCGAACGAATTTTAACGGTTACTACGTCGTATAAATTCACAGAGCAAACCAACGTTTCGAGTGTGTGATAACCGTTTTCCAAGCCGATTACGTCTAACGCGAGATTAAGTTTCGCAGGAATTTTCGCTTTTGCTTTTTTCATTTTTCATCCTTTATTTTTGTCTGTAAATAACTATCCTTTCCTCTCCCGAAAGCGGAAACTGCAACTCTTTGTTTCCCGCTATAAGTTCTTCGGGACAAACGCTAAGTCGCTTAGACAGCGACCACAGCCCTTCGCCTTTAATGCCGAAATAAACGGATATGGCTTTATCGCAAGAAACTTTCTCTTCGAGCGAAATAACTTCGCCTATAAATTCCCCGCTACACTCGTTCATCTTTTTTACGGTAAAAAGCGCGTCTACCGATAATTCAATTTCCGTTCCCGAAACTATTCTCGCTTCGGCACAAGTCGCGATAACGCTTATTTGCGGGAGAGTTTCGCCCTCCGAAAGCGAAATTATATCCTTTTCGAAAACGGTTTCGGCGTAACGAGAAAAACACTCGCCCTCCCCGTCTTTAAATATTATCCTCGCGGAAATCGCGCCCTCCGCCTTAACCGAACCGTCTTTAACGAAAACCGAAGTTATTTCGGCTTTTTCTTCGCAAACGGCGGTTATTCTCGCCGAAACGGGTATTTCGTCTATATTTGCACGACCCGTAAGTTTATAAGGCAACGTCGCCGAACTTTCAGGAACGCAAGAACGGTAATTTTCTTTTTTTATTTGCGTTTCCCGCTCCGTGGAAAACGCGTCCGTCGCAACGAACGCCGTTTCTTTGGAAAAACATTCCCCGAAAAGTTCTATCGTAACTATGAAATTAACTTCGCTTTTTCCGCTTTCCGTATCCACCGAAACGTCTGTTTTGAAATTCTTAATCGAAACTCTCGCGTCCGCCTGCATTTTGGGTATCGCGTCGTCGCACTCTATTTCCAACCGAAAGCCCGCAGACTTGTTTTCTCTTATTATATCGCTTTTCTCCCTGTTTGGCAATACAAGCGCGGAAAGAAAAACCTCGCCGTCGACGATAATACACCCCACGCCCGCTTGCGCCTGAGTTACCGCCGCTTCCACTTTTTGCGACAAAACCTCCGCCACGAGGTAATTCAGTTCGAATTGCGCCTCGACCGGATACGACGTTTTTTTAACGCCGTACGTTTTGCAATAATCCTGCTCCGACTTATCGGTTATTATTCCCTCGCCGCCGGAAAGCGCGGTTTTGCATT
Organism: uncultured Christensenella sp.; assembly: GCA_964418455.1. Classification (GTDB taxonomy): domain Bacteria; phylum Bacillota; class Clostridia; order Christensenellales; family Borkfalkiaceae; genus UBA1259. Next base: position 982 of record CAYQLN010000057.1, on the reverse strand, counting down.
CGACGTTTTGCGTTTCGACGCTCATTTTAAGCACCGCCGACAAGACCACGTTCGCGCCCGACACGTCCCATTCCGTTTTTAAAATTTCCGCGCTCAAAATCGGCGCGGCGTTTTCCGCCGCAACTTCGCATTTCAAACTGCCCGTAAATTCGTTTGAGCACTCTATCTTTTTAATCGCTCCGCTTTCGTCGACGTAACAAAAGTAGAAAACAATTTTTCCGCCGTATTTAACGTCGGTCTCGCTCGGCTCTCTTTCCAGCCCAAACACTTTTGCAGAAAGGGACAAAACTTTTTTAACGAGCGAACTTTCGCACCCGGTTTTACATTCCGCTTTTATATTGTCGCTGCAAACGCTTTTTTCTCCCCTAATATAAATCTTTTCAAACGACGGCTCTATTGCCATTTTATTTCGCCCTCCCGAATGGTTTTCTATCGTTATAGTTTATATCCGCCGCGCGCTTTTTATGACAATAATTTTTTTGTTTTAACCGCCTGTAATCTTTATTTTTCGTTCGGAACCGCTTTAGTTAAATCGGCGCAAAAAAAGGCGACCGAAAGCCGCCTTTACACACTGTTTTTTTCTTCCTGAATTTTAACTTTTCCGCACATATATTCCGCATAGGAATACGAGGTTTTCCCTTTAAAATCCTCATCGAACGGCTTAACCGTAAATAATGACGGATACACCCCCGAAAGTTTTCCGCAAAACCTCACGAATTTATTTCTGCCGAGATTTAACGTAACCTCCACGTGCTTGTCGACCAACGACGTTATTTTTTCCTTTACCTGCGCTATGTTTCCGCTATTTTTTATCATACGGAAATTATAGCCGTTTTTCAAAAAAATATACTAAAACTTTTCGTCTTCTTCGTCCTCTTCGTCATCCTCGTCGAGTTCCGTATCTTCGAAATCCGCTTCGTTTATTTCGGGCATTTCGAAATCGTCGTCCACGGAATCCTCAACCATTTCGATCTCTTCTTCC
>CAYQLN010000056.1:0-5689 GCA_964418455.1 uncultured Christensenella sp. | reverse complement strand
TATGCTCATTGCCGGTATAGCGACGGGTGCGACCGAGGGCTACGTGTACGTTCGCGCGGAATATCCGCTTGCCGTTCAAAGATTAAAAACCGCTATAAAAGCGGCGGAGGAATTGGGCGTTCTCGGTAGCGATATATTGGGAACGGGTCGCTCGTTCAATATACATATTAACCGCGGCGCGGGCGCGTTCGTATGCGGCGAGGGTTCCGCTCTTACCGCTTCCATCGAAGGCAAGCGCGGTATGCCGAGGGTAAAACCGCCAAGAACGGTAGAACACGGTTTGTTCGATAAACCCACCGTTCTCAATAACGTAGAAACGTTTGCAAACGTTCCGCTCATTATATCCAAAGGTTCCGCTTGGTTCAAGTCGTGCGGCACGGAAAAGAGTTCGGGAACGAAAGCTTTCGCTCTTACCGGCAACGTTAAGAATACGGGACTTATCGAAGTTCCTATGGGAACCACTTTAAGAGAAATTATTTTCGATATAGGCGGCGGAATAAGGGGCGATAAAAAATTCAAAGCCGTTCAAATCGGCGGACCTTCCGGCGGTTGTTTGACCGAAGAACATTTGGATTTGCCTCTCGATTTCGATTCGCTTAAAAAAGTCGGCGCGATAATAGGTTCGGGCGGACTCGTAGTTATGGACGAAAACACCTGTATGGTAGAGGTTGCAAGGTTCTTTATGCACTTTACTCAAAACGAATCTTGCGGTAAATGCGTTCCGTGCAGGGAAGGCACGAAACGTATGCTGGAAATTCTCGAAAGGATAGTTGCGGGAGAAGGAAAAGACGGAGATATAGAACTTCTTCAAGAACTCGGCGAAATGATATCGAATATGGCGCTTTGCGGCTTGGGAAAAACCGCCGCGGGTCCGGTTCTTTCTACCATAAAATATTTCAGAAACGAGTATGAAGCGCATATATACGAAAAGAGATGCCCTGCGGGCGAATGTCAAAAACTCAAACGTATTCAAATAGACCCCGCGCTCTGCAAAGGCTGCTCGAAATGTTCGAGAATATGCCCCGTAGGCGCAATCAGCGGTAAAATAAAAGAACCGTTTACCATCGACCCGAATAAATGTATACGTTGCGGAAGTTGCGTAAGCGCGTGCGCGTTCAAAGCCATCAAGGAGAATTGATTATGAGCGAAAAGAAATTTATGACGGTAGACGGCATTCCCGTAGAGATAAACGGAGAAAAGAACCTTTTGGAAGTGATAAGGAAAGTAGGCATAGAAATGCCCACCTTCTGTTATTACAGCGAATTGTCGGTATACGGCGCGTGTCGTATGTATATGGTAGAAAACGACAGAGGCGGATTCGAAGCAGCGTGTTCCACTCCTCCGAGAGAGGGAATGAACATAAAAACCAATACCGAAAGGTTAAGGAAATATCGTAAAAACATTTTGGAACTGTTGCTCGCAAACCACTGTCGCGATTGCACGACTTGCGAAAAGAACAACAGGTGTAAATTGCAAGCGCTCGCAAGAAGATTTAAAATAGAAGGCGTGCGTTTCCCGAATACGGCGAGCACCGCGCCGAGAGATACCTCTTCCGTCTGTATAGTAAAAGATAACAGTAAATGTATTCTTTGCGGCGACTGCGTTAGGGTATGTAACGAAATACAAAACGTCGGCGCGATAGATTTTGCTCACCGCGGATCCAAAATGACCATAAGCACCGCGTTCGATAAACCTATGTCGGAATCGCCGTGCGTAGGTTGCGGACAATGCGTTAACGTATGCCCTACGGGCGCGATAGTTCTTCATAGCGACTCCGAAAAGATTTGGGAAGCGTTAGACGATAAATCGGTTAAAACCTCCGTTCAAGTCGCTCCCGCCGTTCGCGTTGCGATAGGAAAGGAACTCGGCGTTAAAAACGGCGAAAACGTTATGGGTAAAATCGTCGCAGCCCTTCGTCTTATGGGTTTCGACGAAATATACGATACCACGCTCGGCGCGGATTTGACGGTAATAGAAGAAACGAACGAGTTCGTAGAAAGGTTGAATAACGGCGGTAAACTTCCGCTTATAACTTCGTGCTGCCCCGGCTGGATACAATATGCCGAGAAAAAGCATCCCGAAGTTATCGAAAACATATCTACTTGTCGTTCGCCTATGCAAATGCTTGCTTCCATAGTCAAAGAGAATGCGAGAGCGCGCGGCGAAAAACATTTCCACGTTGCGATAATGCCTTGCACCGCAAAGAAATTCGAAGCGGTAAGAGATGAATTTAAAGTGGACGGCGACCCCAACGTAGACGCTGTTTTAACCACTAACGGTTTAATAAGAATGATACAGGAATCCGGCATCAGATTCGACGAGATAGAGCCGGAGTCCATAGATATGCCTTTCAGCACCATATCGGGCGCGGGCGTTATATTCGGAGTAACGGGCGGCGTAACCGAAGCGGTTCTCAGAAGAGTATCGTCCAATAAAAACCGCGCGGAGTTAATGACTTTGGCAAACGCCGGTCAACGCGGCGGAGAGGGCGTTAAAGAATTCGAAATACCTTTCGGCGAGCGCAATCTCAAAATAGCGGTTGTAAGCGGGCTCGGAAACGCTGAAAAGGTTATCAAACGTATGCAAAGCGGCGAGCAGTTCGACTTTATAGAAGTTATGGCTTGTCCCGGCGGATGCGTAAACGGCGGCGGTCAACCTTTTGCAGTTTTGCAAGAAAAAGACAAACGCGCCAAGGGGTTATACGACGCGGACAGATTGCTTGCAATTCGTCGTTCGCAAGAGAACCCCGTTCTCGACAATTTATATAACGACGTTTTGAAAGATAAAGTTCACGAATTGTTGCACGTTCACTACGGCAAGCATAAATAAAAATTTATCGCGATTTTTAGCGGAGCTTTGCGCTTCGGAGTTATATCGCGCGAGAAGTTAAACAAAACGTAAAATCAAAAGAAAGGATAAGCGGTCGTTTCCGTTTATCCTTTTTAATTTTAAAAAACCTAAAATAATAAAAAAACGCAGTAGACGAAATTATAAAAATGTGATAAATTAAAATAAAATAAAAAACTTTCGCTATTTTTCACGGAGAACGTTAATATGCTCGATAAACATCTCATAGTAAAAACCGAACCGAAAGCAAACGCCGAAAACGTAGTTTTGTGGAAAGATTACCGCGTAACGGTTTTGCAAGACCGCTTGTTTCGCTTGGAAAAGAACGTCGACAAAAAATTCAGGGACGAAGCGACGCAAAGAGTTTGGTTCAGGAATCTTCCCGTTCTTAATTTTAAAACGCGCGAAAAGCGCGACTCTCTGACAATCGAAACCGAGCGAGCAAAACTTGTTTTAAAAGAAAAGCGCGAAGATTGTTATATATTAATCAACGGCAAAAAAACCGAAATATCCAACGAAGGAAATCTGAAAGGAACTTATCGAACTCTTGACGAGTGCGACGGAAAAGCAGACGAGAGAAACGGTAATAAAGAAATTCGACTCGGCGACGGCGTATGTTCAAAAACGGGAGTTGCCGTTTTTAATGACCAAAGTTCGTTAACGTTAAACGATTGCGGAGAAATAACCGCAAAAAAAGGCGAGGGAAGCGACGAATATATTTTCGCTTACGGCAGCGACTATCGTTCCGCGGTTCGAGCGTTGTTTTCAATAACGGGCAAGACGCCGCTCGTTCCGAGGTTCGCTTTGGGAAATTGGTGGAGCAGGTACCACGAATATTCGCAAGACGAATATATGCGCATTATAACCCGTTTCGAAGAAAACGAAGTCCCGCTTACCGTGGCGACCATAGATATGGATTGGCATTGGTCTAACCGCGTGGACGAAAAAAAGAAAATAACGTCGAGCGGGAGAAACTCTTCGGAATATATCGGCGGAAACGGTTCAAACGATTTTTTTATAGGTTGGACGGGATATAGTTGGAATACCGATCTGTTTTACGATTATAAAAAGTTGCTTCGCGATTTGCATATAAAAAACCTTAAAGTTACGTTAAATCTTCATCCTGCCGACGGCGTCAGGTTTTGGGAAGACAAGTATAACGAAATGGCGAAAGCAAACGGGGTTGACCCCGAAAGCGGCAAGCGCGTTCCGTTTAATATCGCCGACGTCGATTTTATAAATTCCTATTTTAAAATCCTTCATAAGCCTTATGAAAACGACGGGGTGGATTTTTGGTGGATAGATTGGCAACAAGGCGAGCGGTCGGGGACGGAAGGACTTGACCCGTTATGGTCGCTTAATCACTATCACTATTTGGATAACGCATCTAATCATTCTTCTCCGCTTATCCTTTCGAGATACGCGGGAATAGGCTCTCATCGCTATCCGCTCGGCTTTTCCGGCGATACGGCGATGACTTGGAACACCTTAAAATATTTGCCTTATTTTACGGCTACCGCTTCCAACGTCGGCTATGCTTGGTGGAGTCACGATATAGGCGGGCATCACCGTGGCGAAAAAGACAACGAATTGTTTGTCAGACACGTTCAGTTCGGAGTGTTCAGTCCGATAAATCGTTTGCATTGCACCTGCTGGGAAACGATGAGCAAAGAACCGTGGTATTATAAAAACGGTTCGGGGCTGATTGCCGAAGAATGGCTTAATTTTCGCCACAAACTAATACCGTTTTTATATTCCGCTTCCTACCGTGTAAACAGCGAGGGTTTGCCGCTTGTTCAGCCGCTTTATTACGAATGGAAAAACAAAGAGGCTTATCGGTTCGAAAACGAATATATTTTCGGCGAAGAACTGATTGTCGTTTCCGCTACGGAAAAAATTAAGAAAGACGGTTACGCGCGCTTTAAAACATGGTTGCCAGAGGGCGAGTGGACGGATATATTCACGGGCGATAAATATACTTCTCCGACAGGCGGAAAAATCAAAACGCTTTTAAGACCGCTCGACAGCATACCCGTTCTGATAAAGTCGGGCGGAATATTGCCCCTTTCGGCGGACAAGGGCAATTCGGTTAACAATCCCGAAAAACTGGATTTATGGGTGTATAAAGGTTGCGGGGAATATAATTTATACGAAGACGATTCTGTAAACGGCGGCAAAGAAGGCGTATTCACGAAAATAAGTTCCGTTTTAAGTGCTGAACGCGGCGAGCAGACGGTTAAAATATTTGCCGAAGGAAACGCTTCCGTAATTCCCGAAAACAGAATTTTAAGGGTGATGTTTAAAGATATCGAAAAAGGGGCAGTGACCGTTTATAAAGACGGAAAGGAACTTAAAACGGAAAAAACTTATGCGGATTGTCCTGCTATAATTTTCCCGTTCGACCCGCGCTCGGAGTATACCGTTAAAATTTCCTTTTTCTCGGAAACGCGTTTGGAATATTTGAAAAGGCGCGCCCTTAAAGTTCTGCTCGAATCGGAAGGAAATTCTTTAATGAAAAAGCAAGCGTTCGACGGAATAAACCAAGCCGTTTCCGTCGAGCAATACGCGTTGCAAACGGAAAGCGATTTATTGCCGAAAATAATTAAACTCCGCCTTAAAGAAACGTTGTGAACGTGCAAAGAGTTTTGTGATTTTCGAAAGAACGTTTTAAAAGTCGTATCGTGCGATTGAAAAAAATCGTCAAATAAAGCGGTTGCAAAATAAAGCAGCCGCTTTTGCAATTTTTTAACAAACAAAAAACAAATTAAAAACAAAATTCTTGCGAATTATAAACAATCTTTTGTTAATATATACTCGAAAAAGAAGGGAGATAAAATATGAA
>CAYQLN010000055.1:0-5729 GCA_964418455.1 uncultured Christensenella sp. | reverse complement strand
CGCAGCGACTGCGAAAATCAAAAATGCAGACAATCCGCATATTCCCGCAACGGTTATTTTTAAAAATAGCGTTATTAACCCTGCTATCAAAAAAATTCCGCTTAAAGAAGCGAGCGCGAAAAAGGTTCCGCGACGGTTCGAATCGAAGATATTTCTTGAAGATTTCCTTTCGTCTTCCGCAATTTTTTTATCGCCGTAATCCTTTTTAAGTCGAAGATATTCTTTCACGCATTCGTTAAAATCGTCGGCGGATTTTTCGCTTATAACCTTACCGCCCGTTTTTAGCAAAACCTCGCTTTTATCGTTTTCTAATTTTTTAATTTTCGATTGCGTTTGCTCGTAAAACCTGCGTTTTACCATAACGCTTTCCGAGCGGTCGTATTCTTCTTTTTGAGAACGCTTTCTTTTTAAAAGTTCGCTCTTTTCTTTATATTCTTCGGAAACCGATTTTAAAGAATCTTTAAGTTCGATATAGGCTTTTTGAGCGACAGCCGTTTTGTCTATTTCCTCTTGACAGATATAAATTTCCCTACTCAATGCGGGAATTTCTCCGCCGCTACCCGTTAAATGTTTATATTTTTTCGCCGCTACGCCGAGTTTATCCACGGCTTTTTGGACGGCGGAAGCCTCTTCGTTCGCGCCGCTTGCCAAAATACCGGTGACGGAATAATTATTTTTTACCTCTAAGTCGTTTTGAGAAAAAAACGCCGTGGAACGAAATCCCTCTTTATCCACTTTGAAAAGACGTTGACCGAGATTTTCCGCGCCGAAGGTTTTTCCCGTTTCGAGGTCGGTTAAAACCGCGCTGTCCATAGCGGATTTGGAGCCGAAATATCTTTCTATTCGATAACGCTTATTATCCCTTTCGAATTCAACGTAGCCTCCGATTTTTTCCGTTGAATTCCAAGTAAAGTATTTTTTACGCTCGTTTTCGCCGATATTTTTTTTCGCGGTGTCGTTTAGCCCGTAAAACATAGACAATAAAAACACGCCGAGAGTGGTCTTACCCCAACCGTTGTCGCCGTAAACGGGGTTTACGCCCTCTTTAAAATCATACTTGAACTCCTTCAGTTTTCCGAAAGAACGGACGTAGCAACTTATCAGTTTCATACTATATATCCTCCCCTTTCAAAACTTTGAGTCCCGTCGAAATGATCTTATTTTTCTTTTCTTCGTCTATATCGGATGCGAGGACTTGCCGAACGAATTCTCCGCGCACCGATTTATCGAACCGAAAATCGGCTTCTTCTATTTTTAGTTTGGTTTCGTTTTTAATTTTTACGAAGAAAAATTCTTCGTTAAGTCTTTCGAGCGCGTAGTCGGAAGATATATCGAAATCTTCTTTTACTTCGCCTTTTAACACGACTTTTATAACGGAATCCGCGCTGTAAGTTTGCTTTAACCGCTGAATCAGTTGATCTTGCGCGGAATAGAAATTATCGAAAGAGGAAAGGTCGAATTCATATTTGCAATAATTCCTTGTCGACCACTTGACGAACTTTGCGGATACTTTCTTGTTTTCCGTTTCTATAAGGACAAAACCTTTATCGCCCGTTTCGTCGAAACCGCGCCCTTCCAAACAACCGCAATAGGCAAAAATCCCCCTGTCGTCGAGTTTATCTTCCGAAAAGGAGTGTATATGCCCGAGAGCGAGATAATCTATGTTTTTATTCTTTAATCGCGGCAAACTTATATTAACTCCGCCCTCTTTCGTTTTGTATCCCACTACCTGACCATGCAGCGCGACGATGTTTATTCTATCCGCTTCCGGATTTAAGCCGTCGTAAATATAATCGGCGTTATTGCCGTTGAAATTCACACCGTAAACGTCTACGTTTCCAAAAGAATATTTTTTCCAAGACTCGTCGAAAGTCTTTAAATTTTCGGGCATCGCCGCTTCGTCCGCGCCGAAACTTTCGTCGTGATTGCCTTTAAGATACAGAAACGTTACCGACGGGTGTCTTTCAAAAGCGTATAGTATGCGACGCTTTGTTTTTGCCGAAATTTTGGAAGAGTCGAACATATCCCCCGATATTATCACGGCAACGACTCCGTTTTCTTCCGCATAGTCGCATAACCTTTCAAAGGACCTTATGATTTCCTCTCTGCGCATTTTATTCCGTTCTTTCGGCAACGCCTCCATTTTAGAATCGAAGTGCAAATCTGCCGTGTGTATAAATTTCATCGTGTTTCACCATTTTTCCGTTTACTTATACGGTTTCTTTATTTTATATTACTACTTCTATGCAAAAAAGTAAAGTTAAAAAAACAAACAAAAAATCGCCCGTTAAAGGCGATTTTAATTATCTTTCACGTTTATTTTTCTTCTGCAATCATAGTCGCCCCGTTATCGGCAGCGGCGCTTTCCTGCTCTTCGTTTTTTTGAGGATGACGCTCGTTATATTTATAAAGCGTTTTGAGTTTCGGAAGGTTATACCTAAGTATCATAAACGACAATAAATTATACACGACGTTTACTGCGGCAACCGGCAATCCGAAACGGAACCAATGTTCTAACGGCAGCACGAAAATTATGCTAAAACCGAAAATCATACTCAAAAGATGATCTGCGATGCCGTAGTGAGATTCGATTATAAACCTTTCTATAAACTCGTTGTTTTTCGGGTCGGAAATTTTATTTTTTCTAAAACCCGTTAAGTGCCCGAGTTCGGGAACTTTATCTTTCCATTTTTTTATTCCGAGTTTTTCATAAAATTTACAACGTTTTTTACTCGCTTCGAATACGGACACGGTCCTTCCGAACCACTTCTTCGGCATAAGCCATCTACAAAGACACGCAACGAGCGCGTCGACAATTATAACGGCGGCGATGCTTACGAAAGAAGCAAAAAATGCATATCCGACGGAGACGGAGTCAAACGCTATATTGATCAGCGATATTATTAGCCCGGCAAGCGGTATGAAAAGCCAATATAAAACCATTTTTATCTCCTTAGTTTAAGTATTCCAGCGGAATTTTATATACTTCTTCGTATAATTTTTTGACCGCTTTAAAATTTTCTTCCATTAAATATTGCTCGTTTTCTTTTACGGACAATTCCTTCTTGGGGTATATCGCAGGCAAAAAATGGACGGTGTTGCCTTGTATGTTGAATCCGTCGTCACCTATCGAATCGGTATCGCGCATAGTGATGAACGCCGGAATGACGGGAACGTTGTTTTTAACGGCGAATTTAAATGCTCCGTGTTTCATCGGTCTCGGTTTGCGATAGTTCCACCACATCTCTTGCTCCGGATACACGAGTATTTTTTCTCCCCTTTCCAAAAGGACGGAAACCGCTTTTAAGAAAAGGCGCATCGTTTCGACGTTGCTCGATAGCGGTAACGTATTGCAATTTCTGAAAAGTTTACCGAAAAAGCCTTTCATGGAAGTATAGTTGCCTTCCCTTATGACTTTATAGAGTATTCCGTCTTTCAAATCGTTTTTTAAGGCGCGATAAATAAGATAGTGGTCGTATATGGAAAAGTGATTGCAAGTTATAATCGCACCGCCCTTGACCGCTTTGACGTTTTCTATACCGACGTTACCGTCGATAACTATTTTGTTCTTTTTTATCAAGTCCTCGAAAAAAGACACGGCAAGTTTGTTGGCGACGCTCGTTCTCCACTTAGCGAAAGGTTTCTCGCACAAATAATCCACTTTATCGGGTGTGAGTTGAACGGACGGAGGATCGTCCTCTACCGGTTCGTTAAACCTGCCTTCTCTTTCGTATTGTTCGATTTTTTTTAATACTTCCAATCTTTCTTGCGATTTTTCTGTCATATAGAATCCTTCACGGAAACATAGGTTTCGCTTCTTTTGCTGTATTCGTCGCACAAGTTCATTAAGTTCGCTCCCGCGCCTTGATCGACAGCCTTTTGTTCTTCGGTATATTCGCTACGCATTTTCAAAAGTTCGTCGTAAAAAGGAGTGTGTTTTGCCACTTCCCAAAAATATTTTTCGAACAAAACGCCCTCGTAGTGCCAAGGCTTGGATGTTAAATTAAAATGCAAAAGTTTTATGTCCTTTTCGTCGAAATCGGCATTGATGGGCATTTTGTCCCAGCCGTTATCCAAAAACTTTACTTTACCTGCGCACAAAACGTTCAAATAATCTTGGTCGGGCGCGACGACGAATTTTATTCTCTTTATGGTTTTAACAAACCTTTCGCATACCTTATATTCTTTATATTTTTTGCAGTTTATGACCAAAACGCCGGAATTGAAATAATTTTTTCCTTCTATGCCCAAAAAGTTTTTGGTATATGCCTGCATTACGGGGTAAGTTTGAACCGCCTCGTCAGGAATGGCGGCAACTATTTCGTTTTCTATATTCACGTCGAACAGTTCGGCAATGTCTTTCCTCAAAATAACGTCGCAATCGAGGTATATTATCTTTTCGTATTCGGGGAATAAATCGGGAATGAAAATCCTATAATAAATGGCTTTGGAATAGTAATCGCGAACGCAAAACTCTTGTTCGATATCTTCAACGAATTTGCCGACCTCGACAAAATCCACCGTCAAATTTTCACATTCCATTTTTTTAAGAGCGTTCTTTCCCTCTAAGGAAATTCCGTTATTTAAAACGAATATTTTATATAAATTGTTTTTGCTTCCCGTATCAATTATAGAACGAATGGAAACCCCCAAAAATTGATAATAATTATCGTCGGAAGCATAAACAACAGGTATCACTTTTTCGAATTTCATTGGTTTTTCTCCTTTTAAACAAAATTTATAATCGAAATAATCAAAGCGAAGAACAAAAAAGTTAGGATTTTTGCAAACTTCTTCGTTCTTTTTCAACGTAATTATATCAATTAGGTTTTGCAAACACAACTTTTTTTTCTCTAATTCGAAAAAAACCTTGTAGAAACATTTTCCACACTCTCTCTAATTTCGCGAGAGTTATAAAAAAACTTCTAAACGCAAAAAAATTTTTCTACCAAACGTAGAATTTTGCAAAAAATCGTTGAAAATTTGTTTGATAAATGCTAAAATAATATTCGTTATGAATAATGTTAAAACGATTATAGCACAAAACCTAACAAAACTTAGAACGGCAAATAATTTAACGCAAAGCGAACTTGCGGAAAAATTAAACTACACGGACAAGTCTATTTCCAAGTGGGAACACGGCGACGCGACGCCGCCGATAGACGTGCTTAAAGAGATTGCGGATTTATACGGAGTGTCTCTCGATTTTTTGGTTACGGAAAATCCGAACGACGCATACGTTAAAAAACACGAACAAAACGAAAACAACCCCAACAAGATTATAATCACTCTTTTGGCGGTTTCGCTCGTTTGGCTGGTCGCGGTTATTTTATACGTCTACGGTTCGCTTCTCGCCAACGAAAACTTGTGGATTTTGTTCGTCGCAAGCATTCCCGCTTCCTCTATCGTGTTGATTGTTTTTAACGGTATTTGGGGAAAAAGAAAATACACGTTCGTTTTGGTTTCGATATTATCTTGGTCGGCGTTGACAACGATTTATTTAATATTCCTACCTTATAGCCCTTGGGCGATTTTCCTTTTAGGCGTTCCGCTGCAAATAGGAACTATTCTTTGGTCGCAACTAAAAAAGAACAAAAAAAGCAAAAGAAAACAAAATTAAAATCCGTTGTTCGCGCGTGTTCGAAAAAGTTAATTTCGACAAGACTTACGAGCACGCGCTTTTTATTTTAAAAAATAAAAATAACCGCCGATAAAAATCGAAGCGGTTA
>CAYQLN010000054.1:0-5731 GCA_964418455.1 uncultured Christensenella sp. | reverse complement strand
TTGGATGTGGAATTGCCTTAGGAGCACTTTCTTTAAAACTTCCCGAAAAAATAACGCAAAGCGAAAATACACCATACGGGTACGATTGGGGTAACGGATATTTTGAAAAATATATTAAATAGGGGTGTCGATGTAATCGTTTTAACACTTAGAGGCGTCGCTTTTTTATCTTTGGGTGTCGGAACTATTAAGTAAGGGCGTCGTTTGGATCAAAATACTTTGATAAACACACGAAAAAAAAGAACGTTCGAAAAGAGCGTTTTTTTGTTTTATAAAATTCAAAAAATTTTTATAACGGGATTTGAAAATTTTTAAGAGCGGATAGTTTGCGGATTTGTTAAAAGAACGGGTTAAGAGAAGAGTTGGATTAAAAAAATAAAAATTGTCATAAACTACTTGAAAAACAAAAAAAACTTGGTTAAATGTAGTAAAAAAACCAAGGAGATAATATATGATATTTTGTTTCGACGCGAAAGGCAACGTCCTCGGAACGGTAACGGAAAAAGTGTATCAAGGTTCTGTCAAGGCGAACACGATATACTTTTTGAGCCCCGTTGCGAAAGAAAACGTAGTGAGCGTTAAAGCGGAGTTCCCTGACGGCAGGAAGGAGGGACCTTTCGTTATGGAGAGAACGGAAATCGCGGGGGTATTCGACCGAAATTTAGCAGCGTTTACCGTTTGGAAAAAAGAAGTGGACGCGGTTATGAGTGGCGTTTACGGAAAAGTGGGATTGCAATTCGAAGCGGTCTCCGCTTCGGGAGAAAAGGTTTCCACAAAGAAAGTGTACTATATCGTGGAAAGAGGAATCGAAACGGAAGAACCCGAACAGGGCGATTCTTATGCGGAGTTCGTGCGGTTTGCGGCTACGCTTTCAACGGAAATGAAAAACCTTTCGGAACAATGTTCCCTTCTCGAAGAAAAGAAAGCGGAAGCGGAGGATTTGCAAGAGGAAAAAGAGAAAATAGCGAAATTGAGGCAAGACGTGGATTTGCTCGGCGAAATTACCGAAAAGGGATTTGTCAAAAAAAAGGAGGTTTCTTATTATACCGCATATCCTTTCGGGAAAAAAGACATTAAAGTCGTCGACGGAATGAAATGCGTTTTTAAAAGAATAGAGGGAAACACAGGGGAAAATTATAAAGACGGAGGGATAAGCGACTCGTATTTTTACGGAATAGAAAGTTACGCGCAAAATTTATGGAACACTAACGTATATTACCGTAACGACGGTAATGTGTGTTTCGAGGTGGACAGCGAGGGGATATGCCACGTAGACGGGCACATAGACGCGGGAGAGAGTATTTTTATCGAATATCCGGAAGTAAAATGGAGCGGAAATTTTTCCATAAAATTCGAAAAACTTTCGGGGAACAGTTTCGATTCTAACGAGTATAAAACTTGTGCGGGGCTTAAAGTAACCATGGTATCCGCCGACGGAGAAAAGCAATTAGTCGTAGACGAAGAAAATTCTTTTGCCGCAGGGCATCTTCCCAATCAGTCGGGAGGTAGTCATATGATTAAAGTCGGGGCGTGGGACGATAGCGGTATCGAGTGTCAAGGCTTGATGTTTAAAATTATGGTCGTTTACGAAATATATACGGAAGAAACGATGCCGTCGTTTAAAAAATACCAAAAACCGGATTTGAGTTTTAAGTTGGAGCACGGAATTTATCTCGGTAAATACGATTACATAGACGTTCCCAATAAAAAAGTAATAAGGAAAACGGGATATTTGATAAAAGACAGCGAGATTACCGTGGAAGAATTCGTCATTTACGACAGATACACGTTTTACAGAAATAAAACCTGTATGGCATACGAGAAAAAAGAAGAGACGGTTGAGGATATAGATATTCCCGACGGATATATTTCTTACGACGGCGGAGTGGAAAGAGTGGTTTTCGACGATATAGATTATTTATCTTGCTATCCTACTCTCGTTAGAGATTATTACGTTAAAATATAAGGAGATAAATTATGGAGAAAAGCGTATATAAAGACGTTACCGCAAGCGATTTGAAATACTTTTCGGGAGAGGAAAAGACGGAATTGAAAAGGCAGTTGAGAAAACCGCTTTTATCGGCGTTCGACGTTTATAAGACCAACGTTTTATACGGAGTTATAGAGGAGGAACAAGAGGTCAACGCAAAAATCAAGCAATGGTATAAATCGCTTTTAAATTTAGAAGACGAAGCGTTTTTCCAAGTTCCCGTGGAAATGGAAAATTATATTTAGAAAAATCCCGTCCGACGAATTTTTTCGTCGGACGGGATTTTTAATTTGCCTTTTAAATTTGTTCCGCAAAAGTTATTTCCGTGTTTAGCAGTTTTAAGTTAAGAAGTTGTTCGCTGTTGAGTTCCGCTCGCTTAAAAGCGAAAAGGTCGACCGCCTCCCAAATAAATACCCAGGCGACCACGTCTAAAACGTTCAGCACGAGCGCGTTTTGGTTTATCGCGGTTAAAATTATTATCGCAGAAAAAATCACTATGCCTATAAACAGCATGATCAAAGACAAAACGGCGTTCCGTTTAAGTTCCGTTCGAACGTCTTGCGCCTTGGTGAGATAATAATTTTTAACGGCTTGCGAATAAATCTTTTTTTCTTCGCCGTCTATTACTCGGCTTTTGATTACTATTTTCACACGTTCTTTCGGTTTAACGTTTTTGAGGTCGTGTTCCAAGAAACTTGCCGTTTCCGCCGATAGAGTGGGTTTGTTTTCGTTGCAAAACGGAGAAAGAAAACCGTCGTCGTTATTCACGGTGACGTTTATCACTCTCAGCCCGTTTTCGTCGTATTCCGGCGCGGAAGATTGTTTTACTTGTTTAGTGAGTCGTTTAATCTCTTTAATTTTTTCAAACATACTAAGCGATAACGGGTCCTTTTTTTGTTTTTTTATTTTTCAGTTCCTTTATTTTTTCGCCGAGAGCGTTGATTTTTATTCGAGCGTTTTCGGCTATTTCGTTTTTGCTTTGCGCGCTGTTTAAAAGTTCGCTGCACGAAACGGGTTTGTCGAACAGAATGGTTTTAAGTTTTTTACTGTAATATGCGAAGAACACGGGTATATCGGCGACTTTTTTCAAACATGCTTCCGCAAGAATAATAAATCCGTTGAAAAAATGCGTTAAAGAATCGTAATAACCGTGCGTGGAGTCTTCGGGGAAAACGATAAGACTCTTTCCGCTTTTCAACGTTTCCACACTCTCTTTTATCGTGCCCCAAAATCGCATATCCTTATAAGTGGATATAAGTTCCAAACCTTTATAAAATCCGTGAGCGACGGGCGCCGCGATAACGCACCATATTCTTGACAGCCAAAGAGGCATATGTAGTTTCGCGTGATAAAAATCCTTGCTCAGATATTTATAAAGCGTTTTGAAATCGCCGTTCATTTCGTGAGTCCCCCAAAACCTGAATTGGAAGTCCGCGAACAGTTCGTAGGTTAAAGGACCGCTGCTTCCCACGTGGTTGGAAAGAATTATGCACGGTTCTTTCGGTTTTTCTCCTAAATATACCATATCGGGTTTTTTCTTGAAAATTTTAAGAAAGCCTTTGAAACCGTTGAATATAGGATGTTTCTTTTTTCGTATCTGCTTCATTTTATCCTTCCGTTTTTTATTAAAAAATTACACGGCTTGAAAAAAATAATTTTCGCACCGCTACCGCAATCCGCCGTTTACATTATGAACATTATACCGCATTTTGTTAATTTTTTCAAAGCAAATCGTGGCGAATAAAGTTATAGCAGTGTTAAAGTATTGTAAAAAATTCATTATTGCGCGTTTGTGCGTTGCGATATGGATTTTAAAATTTAAGTGCGCGAGCGTTTTTTTTATCGCTAACCGTTGATTTTTTAATTACGGTTTGATATAATCTATCAAAAGAGTTGAAACAAGATTGAAACGGGGAGAATTAAGCGGTAAAAATAATACTGAATTAGTTTTCCCTAAAATTTTGTTCGGTCGGTAAAGTTAATAAAAAGAACGAAAATTCTTTTGTTAAAATATTTTTGAGGGAGTTTCACTTATGAAAAACACTAACTTAATTTACGGTGTTAGCGACAGACCGAGTTTTTGGAAAACCGTCGTGTTCGCATTGCAACAGGTGCTTGCCATTTTGGCGGCGACTATTGCCGTTCCCGCTATCGTCGGTAACGGAATGAGTCAATCGGCGGCGCTTTTCGGCGCGGGCGTGGGCACGTTTGTTTATCTTTTGTTTACCAAGTTCAAAAGCCCCGTGTTCCTCGGTTCGTCGTTTGCGTTTATAGGTTCTATGAGCGCGGCGTTTACCGGCGCAATCAGCGTGTCTGTAGGCTATTTGGGGTTGATAATCGGCGCGATTTTGGCGGGACTTGTTTACGTGGTTATCGCTATCGTCGTTAAAAAAGTAGGGGGTGGTTGGATAGATAAAATCATGCCCGCTTCCGTTATCGGACCTACCGTTGCGATTATCGGACTTTCGCTTTCCGGCAACGCTATCGGCGATTTGTTTAAAGGCGGAGTCACGCAAGAAGTTTTAACGCCTACCATAGTCGACGGGGTTATCGAAAACGTTTCGTCTTTCTCTCCCACGGCTTCTCCGTATATCGCGATGCTCTGCGGTTTGGTTACTCTCGCCGTCGTCGTTCTTTGTTCGGTATACGGCAAAAAAATGCTTAAAATGATACCGTTTATCATAGGCATTGCGGCGGGTTACGTTCTCGCTTCGATATTCACCGTTATAGGAAATATCGCAAACGTTCCCGAACTTCAAATAATAAATTTCGCGCTTTTCAAAAATATGCAATGGGTTCCCGACTTCACGTTTATAGAAGCGTTTAAGGGCTTCGGCGATATTCAGGATTTCGGCACTTATTTCGTTGCGCTTGTGATTGCATACGTTCCGGTGGCGTTCGTTGTTTTCGCAGAGCATCTTGCCGACCATAAAAACATTTCCTCGATTATCGGAATAGACCTTCTCGAAAAGCCCGGACTTCACAGAACCCTTCTCGGCGACGGTATCGGTTCTATGGCAGGCGCGTTCTTCGGCGGTTGCCCCAACACCACTTACGGCGAATCCATCGGTTGCGTGGCTATTTCCGGCAACGCGTCCGTTATAACCATAGTGTTTGCCGCGGCGATTTGTATACTCGCTTCCTTCTTCGCTCCTTTCGTAACGTTGCTTGCAACCATTCCTAATTGCGTAATGGGCGGCGTATGCATTTCTCTTTACGGATTCATAGCGGTTTCCGGACTTAAAATGATTCAAAAAGTCGACCTTGGCGACAATGCGAACCTGTTCACGGTATCGGTTATCTTAATCGCGGGCGTCGGCGGAATGACCGTTTCGTTCGGTTCCGTAACCATAACCTCTATCGCATGCGCATTGATTTTGGGAATTTTGGTTAACCTTATTTCCAAAAAAGGCGCGAAAAAAGTTGAAGAAATCGACGCGATAGAAGAAAAAGAAGAAGACAAAGAAAATATCGCGTAGTTAATCGCGAATAGGGGTAAAAATGGAAAACTATAAAAACGTTAATATATTGGACCATCCTTTAATAAGACATAAACTCGCGATAATCCGCAATAAAAATACCGACACCAAGCAGTTCAGGGAAATAATTCGCGAAATCGCAACGCTTATGGCTTACGAAAGTTTTAAGGACGTTCCCACCCAAGAAATAGAAGTGGAAACTCCGCTTGAAAAAACCAAGCAAATAGTGGTAAAAGAAAATTCGATAGCGATAGTTCCTATC
>CAYQLN010000053.1:0-5780 GCA_964418455.1 uncultured Christensenella sp. | reverse complement strand
ACGTAACGGGCGGAACGGCGGACAAAACGAGCGCAACGGTAGACCATAACGGAACGGCAACGTTCACCGTAACACCGAACAGCGGTTACGAGTTCTCTTCGATAAGTTCCAACGCAACTTACAACAACGGAACTGTGACGGTATCGAACGTAACGAGCGATATAACGGTAACGGTAACCTTTGTCGAAAGCACAAGCACTGTAACACCCGAACCTACCGCAACTCATACGGTAACTATAAACGTAATCGGCGGAACTGCGGACAAAACGACTGTTACTGTAAATAATAACGAAACGGCAACGTTCACCGTAACACCGAACAGCGGTTACGAGTTCTCTTCCGTAAGCAACAACGCGACTTACAATAACGGCACGGTAACGGTATTGAACGTAACGAGCGATACGACTGTAACCGTAACCTTTGTCGAGAGCGCAAGCACTGTAACACCCGAACCGAGCGTTAAATATAAAGTAACGTTAGAATATGATAAAACGCAAGGAAGCATAACGGGAATAAAAGAAGAGGAATATGACGCGAATACTTCTAAATCGGTAAAAGTAACGGCGAAAGACGGATACGAGATAAAGAGTATAACGGTAAACGGAAAAGAACAAAAAGTAACCGACGCAACGAAAACGTCGTTCACCTTAAAGATAGACAAAGATATAACGATAAAAGTAACGTTCGAAGCGACGAGCGAAGACGACGGATTCGCGTGCGCTTCTAACATAGAAGCGATAACGCCTATCGGAACGGGAATGATAATATTCGCGGTAGCGATGTTAACGATGAAAAAGAAAAAAGAGGACTAAAAAAAACTAAATAACGAGCGCGGGCTTTTACCTATTCGGCAAAAGCCCGCGTTGCTTTTCTTTTTTAAAATATTTTAATATTGCTTTTAAAAATAAAAATTTAGATAAACGTTTGTATATATCTAAAATGTTATTGACAAAAAACGTATTTAGGATTAAAATAATGAAAGATAGATATATATAAATTTATATAGAAGAAGAGATTGTTATGAAAAATTTGTTCGGCGCTTATTACTGTTATTTTCGATTTTATTTTGCGAAATAATCGTTTTTTTGCGTCGGCTGAAATTTTGTGTTTTGACCGTCGGTGTTCCCTGCGGTCTTTATTTTTAGGAGAGGAAAATGGTTCTGGACTACATTATGCTTGGCGTATATGCGCTTCTTATGGTGGGCATTGCGCTTTATACGAGAAAGCGTTCTAAAACGGTAAAAGATTTTTTGCTTGCGGGGAACGACGGGCTTAACGGTTGGATGAGTGCGTTTTCTTATGGAACTACATATTTTTCGGCTGTTATTTTCATAGGATATGCGGGAAAATTCGGTTGGAACTATGGAATTTCATCCGTTTGGATAGGAATAGGCAACGCAATAATCGGCGGACTTCTCGCTTGGATTGTTATGGCTAAACGCACAAAAAATATGACCGTTCGTTTAGACGCTAAAACGATGCCCGAATATTTTGAAAAAAGATACGATTCCAAGTTTTTGAAAATTTTGTCCGCAATAATTATTTTCGTTTTTTTAATACCTTACGCCGCTTCGGTGTATAACGGATTGGGTAATTTATTTGAAATTATCTTTGGAATAAACGGAACGCTCATAGTTATTTTGCTCGCATTGTTGACCGCGCTTTATTTGGTGTTCGGCGGGTATTTTGCAACTTCTCTTTCGGATTTCGTGCAGGGTATCATAATGCTGGTCGGCGTTGTCGTCATGATCGTCTTTTTTATGGCGAATTCCAAAGTCAACGGGTTCGAAGGCATAAAAAAACTTTCGGAAAGCGGCTTGGGGCTGTTCGGCGGATTCGAGAGCGGGGAGGGCGGTTTCTTGGATTCTCCCGTCGTTATGCTTGTTTCGCTTGTTTTGTTAACGTCGCTCGGAGTATACGGGCTTCCGCAAACGGTGCATAAATATTATTCCGTTCGAGATAAAAAATCTATAAATCAAGGAATGATAATCACAACTGTTTTTGCTATGATAATCGGCGTGATAGCGTATTTTGTCGGCGGAAACGCTTCGGAGTTCGGCGGAAATACCGATAACATAATTCCTTTAATGCTTAACGAAGTAATTCCGCAAGGGGTGTTGGGGCTTATCGGAGTTTTAATTCTTTCCGCCTCTATGTCTACTCTTGCTTCGGTGGCGTTGTCAAGCGCTTCGGTCTTGTCAGTAGATATATATAAGGGTGTGATAAATAAAGAAGCGAGCGATAAAAAAGTTACCTTTTCTATGCGGATAATATCGTTTCTTTTTATCGCGCTTTCCGTTATTATTGCGATTTTAAACAAAAAATACGAACTGACCGCCATAGCGTATTTGATGGGGCTTTCGTGGGGAACGCTCGCAGGATGTTTCTTCGGACCGTTCGTTTTGGGATTATACAGCAAAAAATTGACGAAAGCGAGCGCGATTTCTTCCGTTATCGGCGGACTTGTTTTTACCGTGGTATTTACTTTTGTTTTCGGCGTAGTTAAGGTCGGAGGATTTCAAGCGGGATTGGGAAAGATTCTTCAAGCGGGGGTCGGTATGAGCCCGCTTACGGGCGTTTTATGTATGGTTTTTTCCGTTGTTATAACGCTCGCTGTAAGTCTGTTTACAAAGAAACCGAGCGAGGAAGTTATCTATGAAGCGTTCGATAAACCTATCGAAAACGAAATTATTTAAAAAGGAATCGACAAAATTATGATCTGGGCAAAGGAAGAAACTTTATCGAGAAAGGAAATAGAGAAAATTCAACTCGAAAGACTGAAAGAAACCGTAAAAAGAGTATACGAAAAGGTTTTGCCGTATAGAAAAAAGATGGACGAAGCAGGCGTTAAACCGAGTGATATAAAAACTCTTTCGGATTTAAGAAAGTTGCCGTGCGTTACAAAACAGGATATGCGCGATAACTATCCGTTCGGGCTGTTTGCGGTTCCGAAAAGAGATTTGATAAGAATTCACGCCTCCAGCGGAACTACCGGCAAGCCCACCGTTGTGGGATATACCAAAGCCGATCTCGAAACTTGGACGGAGTGCGTTGCTCGTATCGCGTGTATGGGCGGCGCAAGCGAAAACGACGTCGCTCAAATTTGTTTCGGTTACGGAATGTTTACGGGCGCGTTGGGACTGCATTACGGGTTGGAAAAAATCGGCGCGACCATAGTTCCGTCTTCTACCGGAAATTCGCAAAAACAAATTATGTATATGAAAGATTTCGGAACTACTTTGTTAGTTGCCACTCCTTCGTATGCGTTAAGGCTTGCGGAAGTCGCAAACGAAATGGGCATAAACCCGAAAACCGATTTAAACGTTAAAATCGGATTGGTCGGTAGCGAACTTTTAACGGACTCTATGCGCGACGAAATGCATAAATATTGGGGCGATGACATGAAAATCACTTCCAATTACGGCATGAGCGAACTTATGGGACCGGGAGTTTCGGGGGAATGTGAATATCAAAACGGTTTGCACGTTAACGAAGATTTTTTTATACCCGAGATAATAAATCCCGAAACGGGGGAAGTGTTGCCAGAAGGCGAAAAGGGCGAATTGGTTATAACTTGCATAAAAAAAGAGGGATTGCCGCTTATCAGATACAGAACGAAAGATATAACGAGGTTGTTTTACGAGCCTTGTCCGTGCGGCAGAACCACTTGTCGAATGGAGAATTTTTCGGGGCGTAGCGACGATATGCTTAAAATTCGCGGCGTAAACGTTTTCCCGAGCCAAATAGAAGAAGTTATTTTAAGTTTTGCCGAACTCGGTCCTCACTACGAGATAATCGTTGAACGTGAAGGATACAGCGATAAACTTTCCATAAGAGTAGAGTTATTAAAGAGCACCGATAGTTTTGCCGAACTCGAAAGAATTACGAAATGTATAAAAGAAAAACTTAAAGTCGTTTTGGGATTGGACGCGAAAATTTTATTGGAGTCGCCTAATACTTTGCAAAGGTTCGAGGGCAAGGCAAAACGTGTTAAGGATTTAAGGAGATTATAAAATGAGTCAAAAAACAATAATGCTCGGTAACGAGGCTATCGCAAGGGGCGTCTACGAGGCGGGAGTTAAGGTTTCTTCCGCTTATCCTGGAACGCCGAGCACGGAAATAAGCGAATTTCTTTCCAAATACGACGAAGTTTACGTGGAGTGGGCGCCGAACGAAAAGGTGGCGTTGGAAGTTGCGATAGGCGCTTCCGTTTCCGGCGTTAGAAGTTTATGCTGTATGAAGCACGTCGGATTAAACGTCGCAAGCGATCCGCTGTATACTCTTTCTTATACGGGCGTAAACGGAGGATTGGTTATAGTCGTTGCAGACGATCCGGGAATAGCAAGTTCTCAAAACGAGCAGGATACCAGAATGATTGCCCGTTCTGCGCATATTCCCGTTTTTGAGCCGAGCGACAGCGCGGAAGCAAAGGATTTTGTTAAATTCGCATTCGAATTCTCCGAAAAGTTCGATACTCCCGTTATTTTAAGAACCACGACGAAACTTTCTCATTCTCAAAGCGTTGTGGAATTAGGGGAAAGAATAACGGTCGAAGACAAAATATACGAACGTTGCGTTCCTAAATACGTAATGATGCCCGCTTCCGCCATAGGAAGACACAAAGTCGTGGAAGAAAGGGATAACAAAATACAAGAACAAGGCAGTTCTTTGCCTGTTAACGTTAAGGAAATAAAGGATAAAAATATAGGTTTTATAATCTCAGGCATCGTGTATCAATACGTTAAAGAAGCGTTTCCCGAAGCGAGCGTTTTAAAACTCGGTTTAGTAAATCCGCTTCCGAAAAAGATTATTGAAGATTTTGTGAACGAGGTTAAAGAAGTTTTTGTAATCGAGGAATTAGAACCGGTTATCGAAGAACAAATTAAAAGTTGGGGACTAAACGTTAAAGGAAAAGAATTGTTAACAAAACAAGGCGAATACAATTCAAATATGCTTAAAAAGGCGTTTAACAAACAAGTTGAACTACCTTTCGACAAGAGCGAAGTTCCCAATCGTCCGCCTATTTTATGCCCGGGATGTCCGCATAGAAGCGTTTTCTCGGTTTTAAATAAACTAAAAATTCATGCTTCGGGGGATATAGGTTGCTATACGTTGGGCGCGGTTGCTCCGTTAAACGTTATAGATACTACCGTTTGTATGGGCGCGAGTATTTCCATGCTTCACGGTATGGAAAAAGGAAAAGGAAAAGACTTTATAAAAAATTGGGTGGCTGTTATAGGCGACTCCACGTTTTTACACACGGGACTCAATTCGCTCGTTAATATGGTCTATAATAAGGCGACCGGAACGGTTATTATACTCGATAACAGAACGACAGGTATGACCGGGCATCAGCCGCATGCCGGCACGGGTAAAACCATAAAAGGCGAAGATACGTTTGCGATAGATTTTAAATCGTTATGTCTTGCAATCGGTGTGCCGAACGTTATCGAAGTTAACTCGTTTGACGTTGAAAAATTGGAAGAAATCGTTAAGAAAAGCGTTAACGGCGACGTTTTGACCGTTATAATAGCAAAAGCGCCTTGCGCTCTTTTGAAAGGTCAAAAATTTCCGTTTATTTGCAAAGTAGATAATGAAAAATGCAAAAAATGCGGCGCATGTATGAAAATAGGTTGCCCTGCGATAACGAAAGCGGAAGACGGGTCGATAAAAATAGATTCGACTATGTGCAACGGTTGCGGGCTTTGCAAAAGTTATTGCAAGTTCGGCGCGATTGAAAAGGTGGAGAGATAAATGGAAAACGTTAGTATAATGGTAGT
>CAYQLN010000052.1:0-5784 GCA_964418455.1 uncultured Christensenella sp. | reverse complement strand
TCCGATAATGTTACACGTTCTCAAAACCTTTACTAAAACAATTGTATAACAACAAAAGATAAAAATCAAGAGCGAAAAATAACTTTTTTTATCCTTTTAACTTTTGTTCTCTTGCAAAAAAAACACGTCTATTGTATAATTTAGTGGATATTTTATTTGGAGACGGATATGGTAAAACTAATAGAAAAAGGCGTAACTTATAAAAACGGCAAGCTCGTGAGAGCCAATGCGGAAGAAAAACTTAACAAAAACAGAACAATGGCGTATAAAATTTTATCTGCGCACAACGTTCTTAAAGACGATAAAAAACTTAACGTTAAATTCGATGAAATCACTTCTCACGATATCACCTACGTGGGAATAATTCAAACGGCAAAAGCCAGCGGTTTAACGAAATTTCCTATTCCGTATACCTTAACCAACTGTCATAATTCGCTTTGTGCGGTTGGCGGAACCATTAACGAAGACGACCACGTTTTCGGGCTTTCCGCCACGAAAAAATACGGCGGGGCGTTCGTGCCGCCGCATCTTGCGGTAATCCATCAATACATGCGCGAAATGCGCGCGTTTTCGGGCGGAATGATTTTGGGTTCGGATTCCCACACCCGATACGGCGCACTCGGAACTATGGCGATAGGTGAAGGAGGTCCGGAACTCGTTAAGCAGTTGCTCGATAAAACTTACGACGTGGATATGCCGGAAATCGTTGCGGTTGAACTTAAAGGCAAACTCAGAAAGGGCGTAGGTCCGCACGACGTTGCGCTCGCGCTCGTTAAAGAAACCTTTAAAAGCGGTTTCGTTAAGAACAGAGTTTTGGAGTTCGTCGGCGGCGGGATAAAAAATCTTTCTATGGATTACAGAAACGGCATCGACGTTATGACCACGGAAACGACTTGTCTTTCTTCCGTTTGGGAAACGGACGAAACAGTTAAAGAATATTACAAAGAACACGGCAGAGAGGGCGCGTTCAAAGAACTCAAAGCGCAAGACGGAGCGTATTACGACAGGGGAATAGTTATCAATCTTTCTAAAATAGAGCCTATGATCGCGCTTCCGTTCCATCCCTCGAACGCATATACTATCAGGGAATTTTTGTCAAGACCCTACGAACTTTTGAAAGAATGTGAAATAGCGGGACAAAAACTTTTGAAAAACGGCGAATTTAAACTTACCGATAAGATAAAAGACGGAAAAGTTTACGTCGAACAAGGCGTCATTGCGGGCTGTGCCGGCGGAACTTACGAAAACATTGCGGAAGCGAGCGAAATTTTAGGCGAGGAATATATCGACAACAACGATTTCACGTTAGACGTATATCCTTCCAGCCAACCCGTATATAAAGGGCTTGTCGATAACGGGTACGTAGGCAAATTGATGAAAAACGGCGCGATTATGAAAACCGCGTTTTGCGGACCCTGTTTCGGCGCGGGCGACGTTCCTCAAAACAACGGATTGTCCGTTAGACACACGACGAGAAATTTCGAAAGCAGAGAAGGCTCTAAACCGGGCAACGGTCAATTATCGGCGGTCGCGCTTATGGACGCGAGAAGTATTGCCGCAACCGCTAAAAACGGCGGCGCGATAACTTCGGCTATGGACGAGGCTTATAAAAAGAAACCGAAAAAATATCGTTTCGACAGTTCTATTTATAAGGCGAGAGTTTTCAACGGAGTAGGCAAAGGAAATAACGAAGTCGCTCTTAAATACGGACCGAACATCGCCGATTGGCCCAAGATGGAAAATCTCAAAGACAATCTTTTGTTGAAAGTCGTTTCCGTCATCCAAGACCCCGTTACCACGACGGACGAACTTATACCGTCGGGCGAAACTTCTTCTTTCCGTTCCAACCCCAAAAAACTTGCGGAATTCGCATTGTCGAGGAAAGACCCCGAATACGTGGGCAGAGCGAAATCCGTTCAAGAAGAGGTTTTTCCGAAAGGACTTCCTTACGACGCGGCGAACACTACTTACGGAAGCGTCGTATGCTCTATAAAACCGGGCGACGGTTCGGCAAGAGAGCAAGCGGCGTCTTGTCAAAGAGTTTTGGGCGGCGTTGCGAATATCGCGAAAGAATACGCGACTAAGCGTTATCGCTCTAACCTTATAAATTGGGGAATGATACCCTTCCTTGCGGATAAAAACGATTTCTGCGTGGGTGAATATATTTATATCGAGGACGTTAAAGCGGCCGTTTCCTCCGGCAAAACGGAATTTAAAGCGAAAATTATCGGCGAAAAAACTCGTGAAACGACGCTTAGAATAGACCCGCTTACCGACGCGGAAAAAGAAATAATTTTGAAAGGTTGCTTGATAAATTACTACAAAAAATAACCCGAAAAATTAAGTAAAGAGAAACAAAACGACGACTTTGTTTTATAAGTTCGTCGTTTTTGCGTTTTAAGGGCTATAAAATAATAAAATCGAAAAAAAATTCATACAATATATTCGAATTGCAATCTAAAACTATAAGGAGGGGCGGTTTGGGTTTTTTTGAAGAATTGGCGAATTCTTTCCCGAATAATTTTTTCGGTGCGGAGCCGATTTTTAAGGCGGTTATTTTCGGGGATAAGGGAGCGTATTTGCAAGGCGTTACGGGAATAAAATGTTTTTCTGCGGAACGGGTCGTTTTGTCGGTAAAAAAAGGCGAAGTGGAAATATCGGGGGAAAATTTATACATAAGTAAATATTGCGAAGGCGACGCGGTCGTTTCGGGGGAAATAAAATGCGTAACGAAAAATTAAAAAAAGGCATAGTTTTTTACTATCAAATAGAAGGGCTGAATTTAGACGCGCTTTTAAATAGGCTGGCAAAGTCCGGGGTGGAGTTGACCAAAATAAAGAAAACGAGCAGAAAAAAAATGAAATTTGGCGTTCGCGCCGCGGACGTGGAAAAATTTTTTGCAATTACCGATAACTTGTGCTATAATGTGAAAAAACTCGGCGAAGGCGGAAAATTTTATCCGTTTTTGCTCGCGAAAAGGAAAATCGGCGTCGTTTTAGGCGCGTTGATTTTTGCGTTCTGCGCGTATTTCGCCGGCGATTACGTTTTGAAAATCGAATTTTTCGGCAGCGGTAAAGCGTACGCTTATGAAACTTTGGAATATTTGAATTTGCAAGGCGTGAAAAAATGGAGCAGATTTTCTTCTTTCGATTTAAATGCTCTCGGCGATAAAATTCTTGCGAACAACGCTAACGTGTCCTTCGCTTCCGCGGAAAAAAAGGGCAATTCTTTGATAATTTACCTTGCGGAAAAAACGCCCGTAAAAACCTTGAAAGAAAACGTTTATTCTTTGGAATGCGACGTCGACGGAGCGGTGGAAGAAATAACCGTTTACAGAGGGACTCCGCTCGTTAAAACGGGCGACTCGGTGAGTAAGGGCGAACAGTTGGTAGGCGGATACGCCGTCGTGAAGGAAAAAACCGTTCCCGTAAACGTTTTGGCAAGAGTTTCGGTAATTTACCAAAGAGAGTTCGTGTATTTGTCTTCGGAAGGGCAGGAACAAATAGCGGAAGTTTTGGCTACGGAAACGCTCGGCGGGGCGGAAGTTGTTAAAACGGAGATTAAAACGGAAAAGAAAGAAGACAAAACGGAATACAGAGTGAAAATTTTTTCGCGCAAAATATACGATACTTGCGCTTAAAAGAGGATAAAATGAAAAAAGAAACGTCAAACAAAATAGAAGTTTGGAATAAAAAAGACGTGATTTTAAACACGGTAATTTGCGTGCTTAACCTTATCGCGATAATGGGGCTGCTTATTCTTTCGGCGTATATAAATTGCTACAACGAAGGAATAGATTTCGTAAACTATTTAACGGATTTCAAAAAGCCGCTGTATTTGCTCGTAATGGTCGTGTTGGCTGTGGCGGTGACGGCGGTATATTTCTTTTTCGAAGACCGAAATTTTATTCGCTCGGCGGCGAATTCGCAAATGATTTTTTTCATTCTCGAAGTAGGGCTTGTAGTAAACTACGTTTTCGGTAAATTCGTCAACGTATACTCCCGCCCGCTCGCAATAGTCGCTTTGCTGACTCTGGCATTGACTAATCGTAAAAACGCCATATTTTTGAATATAGTTTTTTGTATTTTGGTGTCGCTTATGGACCAATTTACAAACAGCGGTTTAACGGGCAATTATTCGTCGCTTATCATTGGTTTCACTTCGGGAACGCTTGCGATATATATCGAAGGCAAGGTTTCTTCGAGAATAAAACTTTTGGCAAGGAGCGCGTTTGTGGGGTTGCCGACGGTTATATATCTCACGCTCGCGCATTTCGAATACGGGATAGGCGACTTTTTGGCTTGCGCCGTTTCGGGCGCGTGTTCGGGACTTTTGGCGGGAGCGTTGTTCTTTTTGCTGTTGCCGTTTTTCGAGTTGCTTTTCAGCAAGGTTTCGACCTTCAAACTCGCGGAATTAACGGATCATAAAGCAAGATTGGTCAGAAAACTCATTACCGAAGCGCCGGGAACGTTTAACCATTCGATAGTTTTGTCCAATATAGCCGAAGCGTGCGCTCTTGCGATAGACGAGGACGCGCTTTTGGCAAGAACGTGCGCTTATTATCACGACGTGGGGAAACTCCGCCGCCCGGAATTTTTCACGGAGAATCAAACGGATAAATATAATCCGCACGACGATTTGACCCCCGAATTATCCACCAATATCATCAGGTCGCACGCCCAAGACGGGTATCAACTCGTTTTAAAGCACGGTTTGCCGAAGGAGATTGCCGACGTGTGTTTGCAACATCACGGCACTATGCCTATTTTTTATTTCTACGGCAAAGCGAAAAAATTTACCGACGGCGAAGTGGATATCGCGCAATACAGTTATTACGGACCTAAACCGCAAACGAAAATCGCGGCGATAATAATGATTGCCGACGGTTGCGAGGCGGCGGTTAGAACCATTTCCGACCGTTCGAGGGAAAACGTTACGAAAGTCGTTAGAAAAATAGTCAGCGACCGTATGGCTCTCGGTCAGTTTGACGAATGCGAAATAACGTTGTTGGAACTAAACATAATAATAAACACCGTGGTAAACAGTTTGACGGGCGTTTATCACAGCAGGGTGGAATATCCCACGCTTACTCTCGAAGGAATAAACGAAGAAAGTCCGCTCGTTTCGGGCGATGAAAGTCTTCCTGCGGACGCGGGACTTATAGCGGGCGACGAAGAGAAAAAAGAGGAAGTTTTAGCCGAAGAAAAAAGTCCCGTCAAGCAAAAACGCGCGGTTAAGAACGTGAAAAACGAAGAAAAAGTCGTGAGCGAAAAAGAAGTCGCCCCGGCAACTAAACAAAAACCCCGCGCGAAAAAAATCGCGGACAAAACTCTCGAAGGAACCATACAAGAACTACCGATTGAAAAAGAGGACAAACAATAATGGGAAAACTTAAATTAGAATGTTTCGATAGGAAATTTAAAACGCGCAAAATAGCGAAAGCGGTTTATAAAACGCTTTGTCAGGAAGATAATTTAAAAGCGGAATTGGTGTTCGTCGGGGCAGACGAAATTCACGCGCTCAATAAAACCGCGCGCGGAGTGGATTCCGTTACCGACGTTTTGAGTTACCCTGTTTTGGAAAACCATAAAGGGGAAATTTTAAAAATTGGAGATAATATAGATGTAGCAATTGCGAGATGTGATATTTTAACACGACGAATTGATTTTATTCCGGCAGAAAATGCCACTATGTCTGATATTGATGCATTTCAAAAAAGAGCATACAAGCATGAAAGAGAAAAGCAAAAACAAATAAAAAATTCCGAAAAACAATATCGAAATA
>CAYQLN010000051.1:0-5864 GCA_964418455.1 uncultured Christensenella sp. | reverse complement strand
GAAAACTTTGTAAGATATGAAATAAACCAAAACGAAAAGCAAAATATAAACAAGCAAAAGCGCGAAAAAAATGTTCTGTCTGGTTTCGTTCAAAATTTTTATGTTGCTTTTCATATTGATGGCAACTAATGCCGTTTTTCCGTTGATTTTAGTTATTGTATAAAAAATTTCGTTTTCGCTTTTAATCGAAGATTGCTGTATTGCCGACATGTCCTCAATTTTTCGGTAAAGAGAGGCTATTTGTTCTTCCGTATAAGCGTCTTCGTCGCATATAAGCACTCTGTCTTCGATAAAAAAAATCAATCCGTTCGGTTGAACGTCCGGTTGAATATGAGGGTTCGCGGGGAACGGGGAGTATGATTTGATGGCGTTTTCGATATTATCCGCCGCGATTTTATTCATGGACTTGTTCATAAACAAGTATACTCCGACGTATATTGTCGTAAAAACGCAAAGCAGAATAATCATAATCGTCGCGACGAATTTCCATCGTGATTTTTTAATCATTTCTTTCTCCGAGCATATATCCCAAGCCTCTAACGGCTTTTATTTCGGCGTTTGAACCGAGTGCCTGAATTTTTCTCCTGATAAAAGAAACGTAAACCTCTATCGTGTTGTATTCGGCATTCGTGTCGTAGCCCCAAATTTTTTCGATAAGTCTTTCTTTATCTATCGTTTTACCCGCGTTTAGCATCAAAACTTCTAAAATTCCGAACTCTTTTTTCCCGAGCGCTATTCTGTGCTCGTCTTTGCATAACTCAAAAGTATCTCTGTCGAGAGTTAGGTCTTTATACGTTATTTGGTCGCCCGTGAATTCCGCTTTGCGCCTTAAAAGCGCTCTGACTCTTGCAAGCAATTCGTTGGTGTCGAACGGCTTTGCAAGATAATCGTCTGCCCCGAGGTTTAGTCCCTGAACTTTGTCGCCCGTTTCCGATTTTGCCGAAAGCATTAACACGGGGGTAGATATTTTGTTGTTTCTTAATTCTTTAAGAACAATGAAGCCGTTCATCTTCGGCATCATAACGTCGAGAATGATAACGTCGTACACGCCCGAAAGCGCCATGTCGAGTCCGTCTTCTCCGTCATAAGCGAAATCGACGGAAAACTTATGTTGTTTTAGAATCGTTGAAACGGCGGAAACCAACTGTTTTTCGTCGTCAATTAAAAGAACTTTCATACTTATATTCTAACCGAGAAACGTTAAAGCAACCTTAAAAAAAATTTTTTTTATTTTTTTATATTTCAATAAACTTTTAAGTTTCGATTTATATAATCGAGACGTGGTAAGCGAAAGACTTACCGTTAATAACACTCACACACCCTCAATAAACTTTTTCCTAGGTAAGACGCTCGATTCTTTCGGGCGTTTTGCCTTTTAAATTTTTCGTTTGATATTAGAGTAGGGGAATAGTTCCCAAATAGATGACGTCTTTTCTGTCTTTAGAAGCGCCTTCCGCGAGGACGAAGGCTTTTTTATAAACGATACCGCCCGCTTTATTGACAAGTTTTTCCAAACCTAAAAGGCTTTCACCGGAGGAAACGACGTCGTCGACGATACCGACTTTTTTGCCTTTGATTAAATCCACGTCGAATTTGGAAAGAAATAATTCCTGAACTTTTCCGGTAGTTATAGAAGCGCCGTAAACTACGTTAATGCCGTCTTGCATATAAAGTTTTTTTGTTTTTCTCGCAACGGCATAGTATGGCATATTGAGATTTTTTGCGACCTCGTAAGTCAACTGTAAACCTTTGCTTTCCGCAGTAATCAAAACGTCGCAATCGGTAAGTTGTTCGGCAAGTTTTTTTCCGCAATATTCCGTCAATTTAGTATTTCCGTGCAAATTAAAAAAAGCGATGCTTAAATCTTCTCCGATTTTCAAAACGGGCAAATCGACTTTCAAACCTGCAATATCCGTAGTGTAAACGTTATTCATAACAACATCTCCTAAATATTTTTCTTATATTTTAACACCATTTATAAAATTTGTCTATCACTGTTCTTTCATATCTCAATATTTTTCGGCATATTTTAAAAAGACGAACGGAGGTACGATGGAATTTTTTTCGTTAACGGCAGAACAAACCCTAAAATACTTAAACAGCGATTTTCAAGACGGATTAAGTCTTTCGGCATATAACGATAGCGCGAAAAAATACGGGAAAAACGTTTTGTCCAAAAAAAAAGGAAAAAGTTTTTTTTCAAAAGCGATAGATTCGTTGAAAGAGCCGATGATGCTTATTTTATGCGTCAGTTTTATAGTCGCTTTAATAGCGAACACGGGTAAATACATAAGGACGGGCGACGGGGATTTCTTTGAAGTATTCGGTATTTTTTGCGCGATTGTTTTGTCTGTGTCCATTACGCTCGTTATGGAAGGAAGTTCTCAAAAGGCATTCGGCATTTTAAGTAAAGTATACGGTAACGTAGTAGTCAAAGTCGTTCGTCAGGGTAAAGTCATAATGATGAACCAATCGAGCGTGGTGGTTGGCGACGTTATAATTTTGGAAAGCGGAGATAAAATTATCGCCGACGGCAGACTTTTATATTCTAACGAATTATGCGTAGACGAGTCTGCCCTTACGGGAGAAAGTAATTCCGTTAAAAAAACACACGATAAAACGTATGAATCTGCCGTGCCCCTCGCGGAAAGAAGAAATATGCTTTATTCGGGAACTTTTATCGTTTCGGGAGAAGGAAGAATGGTCGTTACCGCTATCGGCGACCAAACGGAAATAGGAAAACTTGCGGGGGAAATAAAAAAGGAAAAGGAAGTTTTAACACCTCTTCAACAAAAACTTGCAGATTTGGGCAAACGAATAACGGCGATAGGCGTGGCGTCAGCACTATTCGTTTTTATTGTTTCGCTCGTTAAACTTATAGCGACGGGAGGGATAAGTTATTCAAGCGTTCAAGATTTGTTCGTTTCCTGCGTAATACTCATCGTTGCAGCCGTGCCGGAGGGCTTGCCGACGATAGTCGCGGTTTCTTTGGCGTTAAATATGATTAAGTTAACGAAAAGCAACGCGCTCATAAAAAAGATGATAGCAACCGAAACGACCGGTGCTGTAAGCGTTATATGTTCGGATAAAACGGGAACGTTAACAAAGAATAAAATGAGCGTTCTCAGTGTTTGTTCGGGGGAATATTGTTCTTCTTTCGATAAAAACAACGATGAATTATTGCTTAAAAATTTTATATTGAATTCCACGGCAGACGTGGTGAAAAAGGGAAAAGACTATATATATAAGGGAAGCGCGACCGAATGTGCGCTGATAACGGCGGTTTTAAAGTCGAGAAAAAATTTTAATTATAAAAAATATCGCGAGAGTTTCGAAATAGTTGACAGAACTCCGTTTTCCGGCACGATTAAATATATGACGACCACAATCAAAACGGAAAACGGCAGAACGGAATTTATTAAAGGCGCAAACGAAGCGGTTATAGTTAGGTGTAAACTCGATAGCGTTCAAGAGAGAAAAATCGCCGAAGAAATAAAAAAACAGCAAAACATGGCAAGAAGAGTAATTTGTTTCGCGCACAAAGACGACGGCGAAGAAAGGTATACTTTCGACGGATATGCGGTTATTGCCGACGAAATAAGAGAAGAGGTTTTCGAAGCCGTAAAAGAATGTAAAAGGGCGGGAATAAATATAAAGATGTTAACGGGCGACAATTATTCCACCGCTTTTTCCATAGCGAAAAAACTCGATATTTGTCAAAGCGAAACGGAGGTGGTTTGCGCTAACGACATAGAAGATTTCAGCGACGAACAATTAAAAAGATTGTTGCCCAAAATAAAAGTAGTTGCAAGAAGCACGCCGATTATAAAATTAAGAATAGTAAAAGCCTTAAAAGAAATCGGCGAAGTCGTAGCCGTTACGGGCGACGGGATAAACGACGCTCCCGCTATAAAGCATGCCGACGTCGGCATAGCAATGGGAATAAGCGGTAGCGAAATAACCAAAGAAGCGGCGGACGTAGTTTTGTTGGACGACAGTTTTTCTACCATAGTAAAGGCAATATCTTTCGGTAGGAACGTTTTTAAAAACTTACAAAGATTTATATCCTTTCAGTTATCGATAAACGCTTCTGCGATATTTATAATAATCGCGTCTGCCGTTTTCGGGTTCAGCGCGCCGTTCAATACTTTGGAGTTGTTGTGGATAAACGTTATAATGGACGGTCCTCCCGCATTGACTTTGGGCTTAGAAGGGAATAACGATAAGTTGATGGATAATAAACCGATAAAAAGAAACGACGGAATTATCGGCAAAAAACTCTTTATTAAAATACTTTTTAACGGATTATATGTGGGTGCGTTTTGTTTTTTGCAATACGTTTTTAATTTCCTTAAAGTCGGCGAAACGGAAAAAAATTCCGCAGTTTTCACGCTGTTCGTATCTTTCGGACTTTTTAACGCCTTTAATTGCAGAGAACTCGGCGCGGAAAGTATATTTAACGGTATAACTAAAAACAAAATAATGCTTGCGGCTTTTTCTGTTACTTTCCTTTTGCAGATAATAATCGTTTCACTCGGATATAAAGCATTCGGAATAAACCCGTTAACGTTCCTTTCCTGGTGTAAAATTATCGTTTGTTCGTCTTCCGTAGTTGCGATAAGCGAGATTTATAAAACAATATACAGGGTGGCGATGAGAAGAGGAGGGAAAAACGATAGAATAAAAAAAACGGAATTTGCCGCCCTTACCGATAAATAAAAAAATAACGGGAGCGTAAACTATTTTATATGGTGCAAATAACAATATCAGAAAAAGATTATAAAGAAAACAATCTTTTATACGCTCAATCCGCGCTTGCCGAATTGTCGAGTCAAATAGGATTTTCTCTTAAATGCGACGTTTTGGGCAGCCGTTCGTTTTTAACTCTTAATTGTCCTGAATATTATGCAGACGCGATTTTCGGCGAACTTGCGGAACGCGTTGCGGAAATAATATCGATAAACTATAAATACGATTTTTTTAAAAAAAGGGTGCGCGTTAGCGGACTAAACAAGTTGGAATACGAAATTTTAATGGCGAGTTTAATATCTGCGGATTTTGAAGACGACACGAAATACGTGTTTAACAAAATTCGCGGAGAAAAGGAACTTGCGGTCGATGGTGTTTTTAATTTTCGATTGCAACCGTTAAAAAGAAAATGGGAAGAAATAACTTCTTTTATGCCGTCGTGTTTTTTAAGCGGTCAGTTAAAGGATTTTATAAGTTTTCTTATCGAAAACAAAAGGAAAAAGGTTTTCGTGGAAAATTGCAGAGTATACGACGGGCATTATAGAAGGCTATCGCGCTGCAACTTGTTAGACGGCGACGAATTGATGGTTTTAAGAGAAATATTGTTATCAGGCGCGGACGAAGTGGAAATAAGCGGAACTATTCCGGAACTCGATGAAAAATATTTGAAAGATTATTTCGGAAGCAGAGCTTATTATGCGCGAAAATATTATAGTTGAAAATAACCGAAAACGTTTGACAAAATAATTTTTTAGGGGTAATATATACAAAAAAGATAGAACTTTTCGGACAAGTAGCGTTAAAGCGATTTCAAAGAGAGCGGGCGGCGGTGAGAGTCCCGTAGATTGTTTTTTCGGTCGAAGCCGCCGAAATTAAAAGTTTACCGATATATCTTAAAATCGGGCAAAGTGGTCGCAAGTAATTGCGGCAAGTAAGGTGGAACCACGGATTTATTCGTCCTTACGCTGAAAAAGCGTGAGGATTTTTTATTTTACAGGAGGAAATTATGAATATAACCTTAAAAGACGGTTCGGTTATGAATTTCGACAGACCTATTACCGTCGGAGAAATTGCAAAAAGCATAAGCGAAGGATTATTTAGAAACGCAATTTGCG
>CAYQLN010000050.1:0-5883 GCA_964418455.1 uncultured Christensenella sp. | reverse complement strand
TACGAGGGGTGCGACAGCGCCCTAACGAACTTGTTTCGTTAGGAGAATAAGAAAAATATAATTATAGCGCAACTTTGCTTGACGCAAAGTGAAAACTAACGTTTTCTGCGGCTTTTTATATAAAAAGCCGCACGCTAACTTGAAACAGGTCGCAAAAATGTCCTTACAAGCAAACATTTTTGCTAGTGTTATAATGGAGCAAACTTGCATTCAAGAAGTTTTTTTTAGTTAAAGGTTCGTTTTTTTAGGACGGAACGCGGTCGAAAGAAAAAAAATTTTTAATAGTTATATAGAAAAGTGGACGTTTTAAAAGAGAAACTCAAACATTTGCCTTCGAATCCCGGCGTTTATATTATGCGCGATAAGGACGGGCAGATTATATACGTCGGCAAAGCGAAAAATCTTAAAAACAGGGTTCGACAATATTTTTTTAACGGCGTAAAAACGGAAAAAGTTATGGCAATGGTAAACAACGTTGCCGATTTTTCGTATATAATCGCAAAAAGCGAAGTGGACGCGTTGTCGCTTGAAAACAATCTTATTAAAAAGCACAAACCGCGATATAACATTTTGCTTAAAGACGACAAAACTTATCCGTATATAAAAGTCGATTTGAAAGAAAAATATCCCGCGTTTAAAATAACGCGAAAAATCTTTAAAGACGGAGCAAAATATTTCGGTCCGTATATGGGCGGAGTTTCGGTAAATTCCGTTTTGGAAATTTTGTATCTCGCGTTCGGGGTTCGACCTTGTCAAAAGACGCTCGGCAAAAAAGAGGAAAAGCCTTGCTTAAACTATCATATTAAAAAGTGTCTTGCTCCGTGCGCAGGCTTCATAAGCGAAGAGGAATATAAAAAGAAGGTAAGCGAAGCGGTGGATTTTCTTCTCGGCGACACGGACTACGCGCAAAAAATTTTGACGGAGAAAATGCTCGATTGCGCCGCTACCGAAGAGTTCGAACTTGCTTTAAAATATAAAGAAAAAATAGAAAGCCTTAAAAACATCGCGCTTAAACGCATAACCGTTTTGAGCAGATTTTTAGACGCCGACGTTATAGCGCACAAAAGCAACGGTTTGTATACGGCTATAAGTTTGCTGATAATAAGAAAGGGAAAAATGCTCGGTTCAAAGAATTTTGCATTCGAAAACGCAAGTTCCGGCGGAGAGGCGATTGCCGAGTTTATATCGAGATATTATTGTGCGGGAACAGAAATTCCCGAAGAGATAATCGTTTCCGAAGAAATCGAAGACTCCGCGGTTTTAGAAGGGTATTTTAAAGAAAATTTCTCGCAGAAGGTAATAATTCATTGCCCTAAGCAAGGCGTGAAAAAACAACTTGCCGATATGGCGTTCGCCAACGCGGAAGAATATCTTACCGTGCAGATTACGAAAATCAAACACAAAGCCGATATGACGGTCAACGCGTGCGCGCGGTTAAAGGAAATTTTAAGACTGAAAAGGTATCCTAAACGTATAGAGTGTTACGACATATCCAACATCAGCGGCGTGGACAAAGTCGGAAGTATGACCGTGTTTATCGACGGCGAGAAGCAAGTCGATTTGTATCGCAGGTTCAAAATAAAAAGTTTTGAAGGAGCGGACGATTTCAGGGCGCATAAAGAAATGATGTATAGGCGACTTTCCAGAATGAAAACCGACCCCGAAAAGTTCGCGAAGCCCGACCTTATGGTTATCGACGGCGGGAAAGGTCAACTTTCCGCGGTTAAGGAGATATTCGATTCGTTCGGCATCGAAGACGTGGATTTGGTGTCGCTTGCCGAACGCGAAGAAGAAATATACGTGCTTTGGCAAGATCGACCTATCGTATTGGAGCGCAGGGACGAAAGTTTGAAAGTGCTCATAAGAATTCGAGACGAAGCGCACAGATTCGCGATAACGTATCATCGAACGCTCCGCGGGAAAAGAGCGATGGCTTCCGTTCTCGACGGGGTTAAAGGACTCGGCAAAAAAAGAATTTCCGCGCTTATCGAAAAGTTTAAGGACATAAGCGGTATAGCGTCGGCAACGGAAGAACAACTTACCTTAGTCGACGGAGTGGGCAAGGAACTTGCGCGAGAGATAATAAAAGTATTGACGAAAGAAGGATTGAGATGAAATACGATTTGTTCGTTACGGATTTCGACGGAACGCTCGGCGTTGCGCCCGACCATATAGAAGAGGAAACCGTCGGCGCGATTAAGGAGTACGTCGGTCGCGGCGGAAAGTTCGCCATCGTTACCGGAAGAATGTATTCCTCGATTAGGCCGATATGCTTAAAATACGGGTTTAAGGGAATAGTTATTTCCTATCAAGGCGCAATGATAAACGATATAGAAACGGGGGATAGTATTTTTAGCGGGGGGATAGATTATCGACTCGCCGCCGAAATCGCAGAAAATTTTATCCGAGAAAACGTTCAAACCGTTGTCGATATCGACGACGTTATGTATTATAATAAAAAATCCGCGTATACCGATTTTTACGAAAACGCCGTCGGCGTTAGCGGAAAGTTGGTGGATAATCTTGCGGAATTCGTTTTGAAAACTAAAAAACGCGCGCAAAAAGTGGGGACCATTTGCTCTCCCGAACAGAGTTTGTTTCTTACCGAAAAATATTCCGCGATATACGGCGACAAGGTAATAATAAACAACGGTTCGAAAAATCTGGTGGAAGTGGTTAGCCCGACTTGCAGCAAGGGCGTAGCCGTAAGGTTTTTGTCGGATTATTATAAAATCCCGTTAAACAAAATCATAGCGGTCGGCGACAGCACTAACGATATAGAGTTGCTAAAAGGAGAGTGGCACGGCGTTTGCGTGGGCGACGGCAGAGAGGAACTCAAAAAAACGGCGAAAGAAATAACCGTGCCGTATAAAGACAAGCCCGTTAAATTTTTACTTGAAAAATACTGTTTATAGGTGTGAGTATGGAAGATACTGTGATAAACGAAATTTCGACTACGGAATATCCCGTAATCGCGTTAAGGGGCAAGGTTTTGTGCCCGAAAACTTTTTTAAATTTCGACGTGGGTAGGTTAAAGTCCGTCAGGGCGGCGGAACGCGCGTTGGAAAACGGCTCTTTGGTAATTATAACCGCGCAGAAAAACGCGTTTATAGACGACCCGAAAGACTCTGACCTTAACCTTGTTTGCACGTTGGCTAAAATAAAACAAATAATGAAAATGGCTAACGGGAATATAAAACTCAACGTAGAAGCGTTGGAGCGCGTGCGCGTTTTGAGTTTCGATTTTACAAAGGACTATATATCCGCGATAGCCTTGCCTTATCCTTACGTTTCGTCTGAGGCCGAAGAGCAAACGGAGGCGTATTTCAGAGCCGCTAAAAACGCTTTTTACGAGTATACGCTTTTCGATAAGCGCATAACGAAAGATATGCTCGCAACGGTTTCCGCGCTCGACGACCCGAACGCGTTTATAGACAACGCTATTTCCGTCGCGAACGTGAAAGAATCCGACGTGCAAGAAGTTTTGGAAACGGAGAGCACCGTCGAGCGGTTGAAAAAGTTTTTCGCGTTGTTTACGAAAGAGTTGGAAATTTCTAAAATAGAAAAGAAAATAAATTCTTCCGTCAGAAAATCCATCGACCAAAGCCAAAAGGAATTTTATCTCAGAGAGCAGTTGAAAGCAATTCATAACGAACTCGGCGACGACGAAAACGAAACGGAAAAACTCACGAGAGAGATAAAAGCGAAAGGGTTGCCGAAAGAAGCGGAAGAAAAGGCTTTGAAAGAAATTTCGAGGTTGGAAAAAATAAATCCCTCTTCGCCCGATTATTCTATCATTTTGAATTACCTCGATTGGGTTAAGGATTTGCCTTTTAACGAAACCACCGAAGATACCGAGAGTCTGAAAAAAGCGAAAGAGATACTCGACGCAGACCATTTCGGGCTGGAAAAAGTTAAAGAACGCATCGTGGAATATATAGCGGTGCTCAAATTGACTAAAAAGATTCAAGGTCCGATTTTGTGTTTCGTAGGGCCTCCCGGAGTGGGCAAAACTTCCATAGCCGCTTCGGTCGCGAGGGCGCTTAACAGGAAGTTTATAAGAATGAGCCTCGGCGGAGTTAAGGACGAAGCGGAAATTCGCGGGCACAGGAAAACGTACGTAGGCGCGATGCCCGGTCGCATTATATACGGAATGAAGAACGCGGGTTCTTCCAATCCCGTGTTTTTGCTCGACGAAATAGACAAAATGTCTTCCGATATGCACGGGGACCCCGCGAGCGCGCTTTTAGAGGTATTAGACCCAGAACAAAACGTTAATTTCCGCGACAGATATTTGGAATTGCCTTTCGATTTAAGCAAGGTTATGTTTATAACCACCGCTAACTCGCTCGACACCATACCCTATCCGTTGCTCGACAGAATGGAGGTTATAGAATTAACGGGCTATACCGACGAAGAAAAATACGAGATAGCAAAACGCTATTTAATTCCCAAGCAGTTGAAACTCAACGGAGTTTCTAAAAACAAAGCGGAAATAACCGAGCAAGCGATTAAGTCTATCGTCTCTTTCTACACTATGGAAGCGGGGGTTAGAAATCTCGAAAGGGAGATAGGTAAACTCATAAGAAAAATCGCTTGTATGATAGCGGAAAACTCGCGCTTGAAAAAACAAACGGTAACAGCCGAAAACATAGAAGAATATCTCGGAGCGAAAAAATTCATTAAAGACATAAGTCTCGAAAAGGACGAAATAGGTTGCGCGAACGGGCTTGCGTGGACGAGCGTAGGCGGAACCACGTTGAATATCGAAGCCGCGCTTATGCACGGAAAGGGCGAAGTCCAATTAACGGGTAAACTCGGCGACGTTATGAAAGAAAGCGCGAAAACCGCGTTAAGTTACATTAAGGCGAACGCGGATAAATACGGCATAAATTCCGAGGTTTTCGAGCAATACGACGTGCACGTTCACGTGCCCGAAGGCGCGACACCCAAAGACGGACCGAGCGCGGGTATAACCATAGCGACGGCTTTGCTATCCGCGTTTACTCAAAAAAGCGTTAAATCGAGCGTGGCGATGACGGGAGAGATAACGTTGAGAGGAAAGGTTTTGCCGATAGGCGGATTGAAAGAAAAAGCACTCGCCGCATTCCGTCGCGGGATAAAAACGGTCGTTATTCCGAAAGCCAACGAGCGAGATTTAGAGCAAATTCCCAAGGAGATTTTTTCGCAAATGCGCTTTGTTCCCGTAGAAGGGGTTGACAAAGTGTTCGAGATTGCTATAAACTTATAAACGAAAATGAAAATTACCACTGCTAAATTCGTAACGAGCGTTGCGGACGAAAAAAATTTTATAAAAACCGAAAAACCGCTTATAGCGGTCGCGGGGAAATCGAACGTCGGAAAAAGTTCTTTGATAAATATGCTCGCGGGAATGAAAAAACTCGCCAAAACGTCGAACACTCCCGGAAGGACCAGGCTTATAAATTATTTTGATTTCGGCGCGTTTATGCTTGCGGATTTACCCGGCTACGGTTTTGCCAAAGCGCCTAAGGAAGAAAAGCAAAAGTGGGGCGGGCTTATGGAAAGTTTTTTATCTACGCAAAAGGTCGCGTTGCTTTTGTCGCTCGTCGATATTCGGCACGAGCCTACTTCCGACGACGTTATGATGATAAATTATCTATATCATTACGCGATACCTTTTTCGCTCGTCGCCACTAAGGCGGATAAACTTCCGAAAACGAGGGTGAAGCCCAAACTGAAAGAAATAACCGACTTTTTGAAAGTAGGGTCTGCCGATATCGTTGCCACTTCTGCGGAAAAAAGCTTCGGAAAAGAAGCGGTTTTCGGGCTGATAGAGCAAGCCGTTTCCGTCTGCGGAAAAGGAAAGGAATGATTGGTTTATGAAAAAATTTTTAACGAAAT
>CAYQLN010000049.1:0-5886 GCA_964418455.1 uncultured Christensenella sp. | reverse complement strand
ATGATTGACGGAACGGGTATGTGCGGCGGGTGTCGACTCACTCTTAACGTCGAAGGGAAAAAGGTTACCAAGTTCGCGTGCGTGGACGGACCGGATTTCAACGGCTACGAAATAGATTTCGACGAGGCGATGACGAGGGGAAGAACCTATGCGGAATTCGAACGCCATGCGAGAGAGAAAACTTGCAATCTTTTCGGCAAGGAGGCAAAATAATGAATAAACCCAATATGTCTTTAAAAAGAAACGCGATGCCCGTTCAAGACGCGGCGAAGCGCGCGCATAATTTCTGCGAGGTTGCGCTCGGATATTCCGAAGAAACCGCTATCGACGAAGCAAATCGTTGCTTAAATTGTAAGAACACGCCTTGCGTGGAGGGCTGCCCCGTTAAAGTGCACATTCCCGAATTTATATCCAAAATTAAAGAAGGGGATTTCGAGGGCGCGTATCAGATAATCAACAAATCTTCTTCTCTGCCCGCGGTTTGCGGAAGGGTTTGTCCGCAAGAAACGCAGTGCGAATCCAAATGCGTGCGCGGTATAAAAGGCGAGTCGGTCGGTATAGGAAGATTGGAGCGTTTCGTTGCCGATTGGCACAACGAATTTTGCTCGGAAGAACCCGTTAAGCCGCAAAGCAACGGACATAAAGTCGCGGTGGTCGGGTCGGGACCTTCCGGTCTTACCTGCGCGGGCGACCTGGCTAAAAAAGGTTACGAAGTAACCGTTTTCGAGGCGTTACATACCGCCGGCGGCGTTTTGGTTTACGGTATTCCCGAATTCCGTTTGCCGAAAGCAATCGTCGCGAAAGAGGTGGATACGCTTAAAAAACTCGGCGTTCAAATAGAAACCAACGTGGTAATAGGCAAAACGCTTACAATCGACGAATTGTT
The DNA here is from genome assembly GCA_964418455.1 of uncultured Christensenella sp. Classification (GTDB taxonomy): domain Bacteria; phylum Bacillota; class Clostridia; order Christensenellales; family Borkfalkiaceae; genus UBA1259. Next base: position 5,000 of record CAYQLN010000049.1, on the reverse strand, counting down.
CGAACAAGGGTTCGAGGCGGTGTTCGTCGGTTCGGGCGCGGGGCTTCCGAACTTTATGGGAATACCCGGCGAAGCATTTAACGGCGTTTATTCCGCGAACGAGTTTTTAACGAGAAGCAATCTTATGAAGGCTTATAAAGACGACCCCGACACGCCCATTATGAAAGGCGGAAAAGTTGCCGTGGTCGGAGGCGGAAACGTCGCTATGGACGCGGCGAGAACGGCTTTGAGGCTGGGCGCGGAAAAAGTTTATATAGTTTACCGCCGTTCTATGGAAGAACTTCCCGCAAGGAAGGAAGAAGTAGAGCACGCCGAAGAAGAGGGAATAGAGTTCAAGTTGCTTTGCAACCCGACGGAAATTTTGGGGTATAAAAATCCCGAAAATCCGCGCGACCCGTCGAACGGGTTCGTAACGGGGATGAAATGCGTTAGAATGGAACTCGGCGAGCCTGACGAAAAGGGCAGAAGACGTCCCGTGGAAATCCCGAACAGCGAATTCGAAATAGAAGTAAACACCGTCGTTATGTCGATAGGCACTTCTCCCAATCCGCTTATCAAATCCACAACGAAAGGGTTGGAAGTCAATAAGCGCGGCGGAATAATCGTAAACGAGGACGGGCTGACTTCGAGAGATAAAGTATATGCCGGAGGCGACGCGGTTACGGGCGCGGCGACCGTGATTTCCGCAATGGGCGCGGGAAAAGTCGCTGCGAAAGCAATCGACGAGGCTTTGAACGGATAGTTATAAGCGAAAAAAATATAAGCAAGCGGTTTTAAAAAATTCCGCTTGCTTTCGTTTTATGAAAAAGGATAAAAAAACCTTTAAAATGCGCTCGAACGTTGGCTTGCTACGCTTGCCAAAAGCAAAGAGAATATGATAGAATAATTTAATCGAAAGAAAAGGACGTGCGGCACGAACAGGCGGAGGAAAACAAAATGAAATTCGATAAAATTCTTGCGGAAAGGATTATTAAAACGGTATATCTCGACGGGGATAGAGTAGTTAAAGTTTTTAATTCGGGGTATACGAAAGCGGATATTCTCAACGAAGCGTTAAATCAAGCGAGATTGGAAGAGGCGAAAGGAATAAACGTGCCTAAGATTTTGCAAGTAACGACTTTCGACGGAAAGTGGGCTATCGTTTATCAACACGTTACGGGCAAAACGCTCGCGCAGATGATGGAGGAAAATCCGCAAAACAAAGAGGAGTATTTAACGCTTTTCGTCGATTTGCAGATGAAAGTTCACGGCGCGGAATGCGCGCTTTTATACAGGCATAACGAGGTTATGAGCCATAATATCGCGCGGGCAAATTTACCCGCGACGGTCAGATACGATTTATTGAATCGTTTGGAAAGTATGCCTAAAACCAAACAGGTTTGCCACGGCGATTTCAACCCTTCGAACGTGGTCATAACCGCAGACGGTTCGCCGTTTATAATAGATTGGGCGCTTGCTACGCAGGGTAACGCGCTTGCGGACGTGGCGAGAACGTATCTATTGTTTTTGCTCGGCAACGAAGAGACGGACGGGGAAAGATATCTCGAAATTTTTTGCGCTAAAAGCGGCGTGGAAAAAAGCGAGGTTAAAAGATGGATACCGATTGTGGCGGCGGCGCAATCCGTCAAATCGAGCGGTGAAAAAAAGGAGTTTTTCTTGAAAAAAGCGGAGTGCGAAGAATAATTCGCAAAGCCGAAAGCATAACTAAAAAGGAAAGGACGAATGATTAAGTTTGAAACGGAAGTTCAGCATTTAAAATATAAGGTATTAACGGAAGTCGCGCGTCTTGCGTGGGAAGATAAACTTATGGAAAATCTTATTGACATTCCAAAACGTTTAGTGCCCGGCAATCAGCCAACGATGCGCTGTTGCGTATACAAGGAGCGCGCCATTTTGGGCGAGAGAGTAAAACTCGCGATAGGCGGCGACAGAAGCAACCCCAACGTGATAGAGGTAATAGACGTTGCTTGCGACGAATGTCCCGTCGGCGGTTACGAGGTAACCAACGCGTGCAGAGGTTGTCTTGCTCATCGTTGCGAAAAGGCGTGTCGGTTCGGCGCGATTTTCTACGACCATAATCACGTCGCGCATATAGACAAGTCCAAATGCAAAGAGTGCGGGGCGTGCGCGAAAGTTTGTCCGTTCACCGCTATCGTAAGCAGAAAAAGACCGTGCCAAAACTCGTGCAAGGTTAAGGCTATTTCCGTAAACGTAGACAGCGCGGCGAAGATAGACAATTCTAAATGTATTCAGTGCGGGGCGTGCGTAAATCAATGCCCGTTCGGCGCGATTATGGATAAATCTTTTATGGTTAACGCCATAGACGTGATAAAAAAACGCGCGCTCACAAAAGAAGAGGGCGGCGGATACAAGGTTTTCGCGATAGTCGCTCCCGCGGTATCGGGGCAATTTCCCGAAGCGAAAATCGGTCAAGTCGTCTCGGGGATAAAGGAACTCGGTTTCGACGAGGTTATCGAAGTCGCGCTCGGCGCGGATATGGTCGCGATGAAAGAAGCCAAAGAACTTTCCGAAAAAGGCTCGCTGACAAGTTCGTGTTGCCCCGCGTTCGTTAAGTTTATAAAAACGTCGTTCCCTAATTTGGCGGAAAAAATTTCGCATAATCTTTCGCCGATGGCGACGCTTGCGAAATATTTAAAGGAAATCGAACCGAATTCGAAAATTGTTTTTATAGGACCTTGCACGGCGAAAAAAGCGGAAATAATGCAAGACAGGGTGAAACCGTTAATCGACGTCGCGCTCACGTTCGAAGAGTTGCAAGCGCTTTTTGACAGCAGGGATATCGCGCTCGATTCGCTCGAAGAAAGCGAGTTCGACAACGCAACGTACTACGGAAGAGTTTTCGCCCGTTCCGGCGGACTTACCGAAGCGGTATTGCAAGCGGCAAAAGAACAAAACTTGGACTTCGAAGTGAAGCCCGTCGTTTGCAGCGGTATAGACGAATGTCGTTTGGCGCTTTTGAAAATGTCTAAGGGAATGTCCGACGGTAACTTTATAGAAGGAATGGCTTGCGTAGGCGGTTGCGTGGGCGGCGCGGGTTGCGTGGTTCGAAGCGAAAAGAACAAGGTTGAGGTTGATAAGTTCGGGAAAGAGGCGGCGGATAAAAAAATGACGGACGTCGTTCCCGAATAGCCGATCGGTTTTTATATAGTCTCGAATATTTTTTTATTGACAATTTATATAACGTAATGATATAATAAAAAGGTAGTATTTGTATCATCGGCGAAATAACTAAAACGGGAGAAGATTGATGGGATACGTTAGTATAGGCGTTGTCGCTATCACTGTGTTGATAGTGGCGTATAGCACTTTGGTGGGTGCGTTAAGGGGAAGAAACCGCGCGCTGTTAAGACTTATTTTGGTTCTTGCGTGCGGAGTTGCCGCTTTTTTACTCAGAGAAACGGTTATGAATATGCTTATGGAAATAGAAGTCCAGGGTAAAACCGTAGGGTCGTTGGTGGGCGGCTATTTTGAAGACCTTCCCGAATCGACGGCAGAAGTGATTTCCTTGCTTATGAACACCATAATAGTGTTCGTGGTGTATTTGGTATCGTTCGAGGCGTTAAAGGGCGTTTCGTGGATGATTATCTACCCGATTTGCAAAGCGTTCGTAAAGAGAGGGGAATTCAGAAGAAGCGGCGGCGGCGCATTTTTCGGGCTTGTTCAAGGCTTGCTTATAGTAATGTTGGTGATTGCGCCCGTTTCGGGGCTTGTTTCTACCGTAGACAGAATTACTTCTATGGAAATAGGCGAAGGGAAATCGGTTTTGTCGAGTATCGACGAAGATGGGCAAATGACGCAAACTTTCGAGGATATAGGCTTATCGGGCTATTCTTCCGGCACGGTCGGAAAGGTTTACGATACGATAGGCGGTTGGTATTTCGATATGGTTACGACGGTAACTAAGGAAGACGGAAACAAAACCTCTTTGACGAAATTAACCAACGCAACCGAAGCGGCGGTCGAAGTAGCGAAAGTTTTCGTTGACGGCGAGCAGGATTTGGAAACGATTAGTTCCGATACGGCTACGAAAGAGGAAAAAATTTCCGCACTCAAAAGTTTCGGTAACAGAGTTAAAACCGCGGGAGAAAAAGCAGACGCTCTCGGCGCGGACGAAAAGGATATTATAAACGCTTTTGCAGATTTTGTGATGGACGCTGTGGGCGGAACTTCGGAAAGCGAGGAAGTTACTAAAATAATCGGCGACGGCGCTAATATTACCGCTGCCGGCGACGCTATTATAAGTATTGCGGAATATTATGAAACCGAAACCGTTACAGACGAACAAATTGCAAAAATCGTTAAAGGTTTTGCGGATAATCCGTTTATTATAGACATCTTCGGCGATAGCGAAATACATAGCGTTTCGGAAGCGGATAAACCGAGGTTTAAAGCGGAAATCGAAAAAACTTCGCTTTCTACCGAAAGAAAAAATAAACTTTTAACAATGTTCGGAATAGAAGCGTAATAAGACTCGGAATTATAAATCGGTATTGTTTTTTGCAGTGCCGATTTTTTTACGCAATGAGAGTCGGGCGGAAATTTTTCCGCCCGACTACTTTTTTTGATAGAAAATTTTTCTCACCCACCCCGCTCGCGACTGCGAGCGGGGTGGGGAAAGAGGAGGGAAATTGAAAACTGCCATTGAAAAAATTATTGAAAATGACAATAAAATAATTTCGTTCAAATAGCGAAGAGTGTTGAACAAAAAATGGATGACTGAAAAAGTTGCATAACGATGGAAAAGAGAAAATAACAAAAAACAATTAAAAAACGGCAAAAAACGAAAGAAAACAATTAAAAAAGTGAGAAAAGCGGGAGAAAACGGACAAAAAAAGGGATCGGGGGAAGTTAGAAAAAAGGTAACAAACAGTATGTTAAAAAATGTTGCGAAAAATAAAAAAATATGATAAAATAATAAAAGAAAATAGGAAAAAGGTGTTGACAAAGTATGAAAAAGTGCGGGATAATCGTTAGCAAGC
>CAYQLN010000048.1:5037-5933 GCA_964418455.1 uncultured Christensenella sp. | reverse complement strand
GTTATAATTGTCGGGAAGGTCGTTTTCAAACAAAACGACGTCGCCCTCTTTAAGAATTTCGTTAAGTTCCGCGTTACCCTTGTTAAGTGTGGAAGCAAACTTCACGTTTTCTTTTTTCATACCGCCCTCTATCAGCCCCGCAAGGAGCATTTCGGCGTTATGCCTGCCGATTATAATCACGTAGTCGGCGTGTTTTGCCAGAATTTTACCCATCTTCATATTCGCCGCGTTTTCTTCTTTGCCGAGTTCCACAAGTCCCGGGGTAAGAATGATTTTTCTTCCTTCGAAAAGTTCCAGCACTTCCATAGCCGCGTTAACGCCGTCTATATTTGCGTTATAACTGTCGTCTATAATAACTATGCCCTTGTTGTTAGGCATAATTTCCAGCCTGTGTCCGATAGACTGAATACGGTTTATGCCGAGTGAAATTTCTTCCGGAGACATACCTATTTTATACGCGACCGCCGCCGCCAGACATATATTTTTTATGCTGTGCTTGCCAAGCAAAACGGTTGAGCATCGAACGCTTTCTTCGCCTTTTACGTTAAGAGTGAAAGAAGTTCCTTGCGCGCTGACGCCTATATCGGTGGCGTAAACGAGGTTGTTTCCCGTATCGCGAGCGCCCGCAATATACTTTATCCCGCCGAATCTTTCCGCAAGTTCGAGAGAAATATCGTTATCGGCGGAAAAGAATCCTTCGCCGCCTTCGGTCAAATTTTCAAAAAGTTCGTATTTGGTTTCTTTTATGTTGTCTATCGTCTTAAAACTTTCCAAGTGCTGGTCGTTAACGCCGGTCAAAACGCCGTACATCGGGCTGACCATTTGCGCTACTTCCCGCACGTCGCCTTTGTTTTTCGCGCCGATTTCCGCTATAAACACGTCGTGCGTGCTGTCGA
>CAYQLN010000048.1:0-5027 GCA_964418455.1 uncultured Christensenella sp. | reverse complement strand
GGAAGCGGGCGTAGCCAAAACCCTGTATTTTTGCGAAAGTATGCATTTTAGAATTTCTTTTACCGACGTTTTGCCGAAACTGCCCGTTATGCCTATTTTCAAAACTTGCGAGCGTTTTAATTTTAAAGTGGCTTTCTTTATCTTATATTTTCTTATAATCGTTTCCGACGGAGCGATGAGCAACGAGGAAAAATAAAGCAAAAACGGCGTTAAAACGGGCATTACGCACATAACGGAATATCTTAATATTCCCACCATATCGTCGCCGATTTTATACGCGAAAAAATCTATCGCCGTCATCAGCCCGAAAGTTACGATAAAAAGGATTATAACGTATACTATGCAAAGTCTTATAACTCTGCCCGTTTTGTTAAGCGGAACTTTCGCGTTGACTTTCTTTTCGGTGTTGATATATATGCCGGTAAACATACCGTATGACAAAAATCCCAAAACGGAAGCCGCCTCGTAACCGACGACGGAAGCAAAACAAGTGGAAATTATGCAAAAAAACAAAAAACCCATAAGGCACAAAAGCATTAACCTCGAAAGATACGGCGTTTGCGGGGTCCTTAGCCAAGCGAAATACCTTTTCCCCTTGTATCCGCAAAGTTGCAACACGAGCAAAAATTTCATCGACGCATAAAAAAGCAACACGGCGTTAATCGCAGAAGCCACCGCGTAAAAGGTTATTTGAGGGCCTGTTAACGCCTGAGAAAAGTTTTCTAATCCTACGGGAAACATTTTTTTACGAGAGCAAAAACTCCCCTACCTCCATATTGAACTTATAAGGTTTGTCTATAAACGCAAAATGCCCTGCGTCTTTCATAACCGACAAAGTGCCGTTTTTAACTCCTTTCGCAATGCGTTTCGCGGTGTATAACGGCGTATCTTTATCTTTCGTGCCGACGACCACGAGCGTGGGCGATTGAATGTATTGCAACCTATCGTCTAAATATTCGTTAACTATTTTAACGAAACTTTTTTGCATAACGGGCGAAAGCGACAAATAATCCGAAGAATAAAACCTTTTTAATTTTTCCTTCCCTAAAAAGGGTTTGAGAATTTTAAAAACGCTTTTTTTCGCCGCCCTTTTAAAAGAAAATTTAGGCTTCATTCCGGCGCAACCCGTAAGCACTATTTTATCGAAAAAATCTTTATTCTCGCTCGCAAGTTTTATCGCTATTCTTCCGCCGAAAGAATGCGCTATAACGCACGGCTTTTTTACGTTGCGTTTTATCAATTCGGATTTCACTTCTTGGCAATAATCTTCCAAAGAATAGGGATATTCCATTCCCGCGTTTTCTCCGAAACCTTTAAGGTCAAAAGCCAAAACGTTGAAAAATTTGGAAAAATACGGCGTTTGAAACGCGAAACTTTCCTTACTCGACAAGTAGCCGTGCAAAAACACCAACCACTTTTTTTCGGGCGTGGAAAATTTTATAGTTTCTATAACTAAATCTCCTTTAACATAACGCAAGCGTTTTCGCCGTCGCCGTAGTATTTCTTTCTTTCGGATATTTTTTCGAAACCGAATTTCTTATATAAAGCGGCGGCGGCAAAGTTACTTTCCCTAACTTCCAGCATTATCCTGTTTACGCCGAGTTCTTTTATCTTCGATATCGCCGCCTCCATAAGCGAACTCGCTACCCCTTTACCGCGAAATTCCTTTTTTACGAACACGCTTTCGATATCCGCGCAATCGAGGGAAAAAGAAAAGGTTATATATCCGATTGTCTCGCCGTTTTCTTCGCTGCCGAACGCAAAAAATCTTTCGCTTTCAAACGCGCTTTCAATTTGAGAAAGGTTATACGCGTCGGAAAATTCTTCTTTAAAACTTGCCAAAAAAGGCGCGTCTTTCTTTTCTAAACGGACAATCATCTTCCCTCTTCCGCCTGGCTTTTTCTGATATACAGCGGTTCGAGCGACTCGGCGTTTTCGCTTATTTCGCCGATTTTCTTTTCTATCGCGTTGACAAGTCCTTTTTCTGCGGGAACGATTTCCGTTTCCACGCTTATTTTTTCAAAAGACAATAACTTATACTCTTCCTTAAGCCTTTCGAGTTGTTCTTTATCGACGTATCTCGGCGACAGCACGACTTTTTCGCCCTCGTATCCGCAAACGTAATACCCGTCGTGTTTTGCGTCGATAACGGCAAGATTTTTCCCGTCGTTTTTATTATACGCAACGGTATCGAAAGAAGTTACGTTCAAAACGGGTTTCGAGCATGCGAAAGCAAGCGCTTTCACTGTGGAAACTCCTATTCTTATCCCCGTAAACGAGCCTGCGCCCGTTACGCAAGCGAAGAAATCGCAATCTTGAAGATTTAGTCCGCATTCGGCAAGCAACCTTTCCGTTTCCGCCATAAGTTTTACCGAATGTTTCACTCCGCATTCTTCGTCTTTATATACTTTTATTCGGTCGCCTGCTTTAACCGCTATTATGAGCGCGGAATTTGCGACGTCTATCGCGAGATAGTTCATAAAACTATTTTTCTTTCCTTTTCGCCAAGTTTTTCTATAACCGCTTTTTTGCATTTTTCAGGCAAAACGTCGGATATGTTTTCCGCCCATTCTATAAGACAGATATTATCCTTTTCGAAATAATCGGTTAGCCCCAAAAGTTCCGCTTCTTCTCCGCAAGAAAGCCTGTAACAATCGTAATGATAAATAAAATCGCCGTATACGTTGAGGTATGAATAAGTGGGGCTGGTTACGCCGCCGAGCCCGAAATATCTGCATATTCCCCTAACGAAAGCCGTTTTACCCGCGCCGAGGTCGCCTTGAAGAAGGACCACGTCCCCTTTAACCAGCGTTTTTGCATATTCGAACGCAATTTGTTCGGTGCGTTCCACGTTTTCGCTTATCAGTTCCATTCTTTTATTTTAGCATATCCTATCGACAAATACAAGTTTTTTACAAATCATATCTTTTTTATGACATAAGAAATCCGCTTATACAAAAGCACCGTGAGCGTTGCGGACGCCACGCTTTTTATAAGATTAAACAACAACACAAACACCCAAAGCGAAGCGAACGTTTCCGCCGCGCTGTCGCCCATATACATCGGAAAATTTATAAATCTATTGGTTAAAAGCGCCGCGACGACTTGCAAAACGCAACCTACCGAAAGCGTTATTATAACCGTCGGCAAGCCCTTTTTGAATTGGTAAACCACCGTAGGCACTATAATAAAACTCACCGTAACCACAAAATTCGCAATCTCGCCTACGCCGCCCGTTCCCGAACCTATCGCGAACCGAAGCAATTCTTTAACGAGCGAACAAGTAACGCCCGACCACGCGCCGAATATAAACCCGGCAAGCGCGATAAAGACCATGGAAAAATCCAATTGCAAAAAGCCCGCCGAAGGAAATACGGGAAATTCTATAAGCGAAATCACAAACGCGAGAGCGGCGAAAAACGCCGTGCCGACCAATTTTTTCGTTGTGCTTATTTTTTCCATAAAAATACGCCCCTTGTCGCTTAGGGGCGCAGAAAAAACAAACATAACAGGCAAAAGCCTTTTTAATTCTTTTTCCATCCGGACTATACCGTCGGTTTCGGAATCGCACCGAATCTGTCTTTCGACTCGCAGACTTTACTGCCGATGGGGAATTTCGCCCCGCCCCAAAGAACCGTTACTTTTTCATTATTGTATACCTTATTAGATAAATAGGCAAGCGTTTTATTTAAGTTTGAGAGATTTAACTTTAAATCTAACCAAAAGGTCTTTTGCGATGTCGTCCGCATAAGGCGTTAATATAACGTTAACGTTTAACTTGAATAAGTTCATAACCGCCGCCGCCGTTTCCACGTTAGCCAAAACCTTAAACGAAAGTTTGCCCTTAAACTTATTCGCGAACTCCATTTTGTTTATAAGCGTTTGTTCGCCGACCGCGCCGAACAAAAAGGCGACGTGATTAAGTTTCGCCTTTTCCGCAAGTTTCAAAAAGGACTTTAACTGCTCGTCGATAATTCCTTCCGCATTGACCGCCACGCCCGCGTCGGCTTTTTTAAACGACCTTCTTATTTTCTTTAATTGTCTTTTTAATTCCTTTTTTTGGCTTTTCCCGAAAACGTTCGGAGGAAGGGTTACCGTTATCCCGTCTACCCCCGATTTTTTCCCTTCCTTTATGGCGAATAATTTACTTTCGAAAGTGCTTTCTCCGAAAGGAAAATCTATTAAAAGCGCGACCTTTTGTTTTTCCAACCCGAATTTTTGCACTGCCTTTGCGCAAGTCTTTAAGTTCGCAGGCGAAACGGTTACCTCCTTCATTCCCAAAACAAAGGCGTTTTGCATAATTCTTTCCATTTCTTTTTCGCCCACTTCGTATCTAACCAAAACCTTGCCCATTCCGTTCATGAGGGTTTTTATCTGAAAAGAACAACATTCGTCTTTTATTTCGGTTACCGTAGTATTCCTTAAATACGCCAACTCGCGGAACGCCGAATAGTCTTCTTCTTCGAAAGTCTTTTCTTCGTTTTTTGCTTTGGCTCTTTCGGATTTTTTCAATTTACCCTTATATTCGACAAGTTCCGAATCGGTTTTTATTTCCGATTTTTCAAAAGCGACGGGCAATGCGGAAGATTCTTCCGCTAATTCCACTTGATATTCTTCGGTTTCAAATTCATTTCTTTCAACGAAATCTTTCATTTCAATACCTTTCTTTCAAAAAAATTCATTAAACTACAAACCTTTCTAAAACGCGTTTTTTTTCACGCGTTACAATATGCGCAAACAAACTCGTTCGCAAAATTTTTCACGCCGCGTTGCAACAACGGTCTTTTTTTCGTTTCGGTAAAATACAAAAACGATAACGACGCAAAAAATTATTTTGTAAAACGCGGTTATCCCTTAAAAACTTATAGCGCGCGAGAAACGGCGCAAAGGAGATTTTATGAGCCAAACGTTTCTTTCCGTATCCTTGGGAATATTCTTTCTTCTATGCTTTTTCGCTATTTGCTTCTTTTCGGTTATAGGCGCGAAAGCCCTTTGGTTTTTCATAAAAAGCAAACTCTCCCCAGTCC
>CAYQLN010000047.1:0-5978 GCA_964418455.1 uncultured Christensenella sp. | reverse complement strand
AACGGGTTCTATCGGCAAAGCCTACGGCTATCAACTCGGCGTTAAGCATAAATACAAAGAGGGCGAATTCGACCAAGTGGACAGGGTGCTTTACGATTTGAAGCATAATCCTTATAGCAGAAGAATAATGACCAATATATATACTTTTCAAGATTTGCACGAGATGAACCTATATCCTTGCGCGTATTCCGTGACTTTCAACGTCGTAGACGGAAAACTGAACGGAATACTCAATCAGCGCAGTAACGACGTGTTGACGGCTAATAATTGGAACGTAGTGCAATACGCGGTGTTAATACATATGCTCGCGCAGGTTTCGGGATTAAAGGTCGGGGAGTTGGTACACGTGATTGCCGACGCGCATTTATACGACAGACATATACCTATAGTTAAGAAAATATTAAACAATCCCAAATATCCCGCGCCGAAATTCGTTATGAACGAAGAGATTACCGATTTTTATAAATTTACGGTAGACGATTTCAAGTTGGAAGGATACGAATACACTAAACTCGAAGATAAAATAGAGGTGGCTATATAATGAAAGCGATAGTTGCGGTAGATAAAAAATGGGGAATAGGAAAAAAGAACGATTTGCTTTTTTCTCTTCCCGAGGATATGAAATTTTTCAGGGCTAAAACCCTTAATAAAACGGTTGTAATGGGCAGCAATACCCTTAAAAGTTTTCCTAACGGCAAGCCTTTGAAAAACAGAACCAATATAGTTTTGTTCCCGGGCGGCGAAAAAAGGGACGATTGCATTATAGTGCAAAATTTAGAAGAACTTTCCGCCGTTTTGAAAAATTACGATTCTGACGACGTTTTCGTGATAGGCGGAGCGATGTTTTATAAAACGATGCTTCCTTATTGCGACGAAGTTTTCGTTACCAAGGTAGATGCCGACGGAGGAGCGGAAGTTTTTTACGAGAATTTAGACGAACTTGAAGGTTGGGAAACGACTTATCGATCGGAGCCGATAGAAACCAACGGATACACTATAAGATTTACCACTTATAAAAATTCCTCGCCGAAAAATTTTTAAAATGAAAACCGCCGATTTTAAAACCAAACTCGAAAAAAACGGGGTTATATCCTTTGTGCCGAAAGGCAACAGTATGTGGCCTTTTCTTAAAAACGGAAAGCAATCGGTTTTGATTGAGTTAAATAAAAGTCGCTTAAAAAAATACGACGTCGCTTTTTACGCGAGGGCTAACGGAGATTACGTTTTGCACAGGGTCATCGAAGTTTTGCCCCAAGGTTACGTAATGCAAGGCGACAGTCAACTTTCTCGCGAACCCGTTGCGGAAAACGACGTTTTCGGCGTTATGAAAGGTTTTTACAAAGGAAAAACTTTCGTTTGCGCGGAAGACGAAAAATACTTGAAAAAAGTTGATAAGTGGTTTAAAAAAAGCAAGACGAGAGCGATTAAGATAAAGGTTTTTTATTTGAAAGAAAGAGTAAAAAACAAACTGAAAAAAATTTTTAAAGGAAAAAAAGAAAATGTTTGATTTGTTCGGCGCGGTAAAATCCGCCAAAACGGCTTCTTTCGGCTTGACGGGATTGAGCGAAGAAAAAATAAACTCCGCATTAAATCTTTCGGCAAGGCGTTTAAGAGAAAATTCCGAATATATAGTTCGCGAAAATCTAAAAGACGTGGTTTGTGCGAAAGAAACGGGTAAAAGCGAAAGTTTTATAGACAGGCTTACTTTGAACGAAAAAATAATAGACGGCATTGCGGAGGGAATAGAACAGGTAGCGACTCTCGTCAGTCCCGTAGGAAAAACGGAATATTCTTATGTCAACGAATTTCAAGGAATATCCGTCGAAAAGAAAAAAGTTCCTTTCGGTTTGATAGGAATGATATACGAAGCGCGTCCTAACGTTACGGCAGACGCGTTTGCGCTTGCCTTTAAAACCCGTAACGCGATAGTGCTTAAAGGCGGTAAGGAGGCGATAAACTCCAATAAAGCGATAGTAACGGTGATAAAACGTTCGCTCGAAGAACAGGGCGTGGATAAAAACGCCGTAACTTTAATCGAAGACTGTTCGAGAGAAACCACTCTTAAATTCGTTAAGATGAATAAGTACGTGGACCTTTTGATTCCGCGCGGAAGTCAGTCGCTAATCAAATTCGCGGTCGAGCAGTCGACTATTCCCATAATAGAAACGGGAACAGGAAATTGCCACGTTTATATAGACGAGTTTGCCGACTTTGCTAAGGCGGTAAATATAGTTTTTAACGCGAAAACTCAACGCTATTCGGTGTGTAACGCTTGCGAATCGATAGTCGTTCACGAAAAAATATTAAAAGAAGTGTTGCCGCTTTTGTATAAAAAGTTATCCGAAAAACAGGTGGAGATGCGTTTAGACGCTGAAAGTTACGAAATTTTAAAAGGCGAAGAAAACGTTTGTCTTGCGAACGAAGAGGACTTCTATACCGAATACGGCGACGCGATTATTTCCGTCAAAACGGTTTCGGATATAAACCGAGCGATAGAACATATCAACGAACATTCCACGAGACATAGCGAAAGCATAGTTACCGAAAACGAAAAGAACGCTAAACTTTTTCAAGAAAAAATAGATTCCTCTTGCGTATACGTAAACGCTTCCACTCGTTTCAGCGACGGTTTTGTTTTCGGATTGGGTGCGGAAATAGGAATTTCCACGCAAAAACTGCACGCGAGAGGACCTATGGGATTAGACGCGCTTTTAACGACCAAATACTACGTATCCGATATTTCCGGACTCGGCGCGGTCAGAAAATAACTGAAATTAAATAAATAATAGGTGAAACGTTTTGGCAATTCGCGTTTAACCGTCTTCGTCGTGCCCTTTCGTTTTTAACGAAAACGAAAGGGCACGCGTTTTTATTTTAAAAACGTTTTGGTTTAAAGTAATTTTCTGTTTTTTTATTTTAACGTATTTCGGGCTTTATCGTCTTTATCGTTAAATATATTTTTGTTTTTTTATCGGGCGACGAAACGCGAGATTTTTTTGCGCAAATCGCTTTCGTTTTTCCCCAAATCGCAGTCTCGAAAAAAAGTCTGAAAAAATTTCGAAAAAAAGGGAATAAAACCCTTGACAAAGGAAAATTATAAGTGTAAAATTAAGCCGAAAGTTGGCAGTCAGGCAAAAAGAGTGCTAACAATTAAAGTTTGGTTTTGCCAAACGGGTGGAGAAGATGAAATTATCCGACAGAAAGAAGAAAATATTGCGTTGCGTGGTAGACGATTATATAAGAACGGCGCAACCCGTATCGAGTAAAAGCATAACGGAAAAATATATGCCTTCGGTTTCCAGCGCGACCGTTCGAAGCGAACTCGCGGGGCTCGAAGAACTCGGATATTTATCGCAACTGCATACGAGCAGCGGAAGAGTTCCTTCCATCGAAGCGTATAAATTGTACGTGACCGAACTTATGGATAAAAGCAAACTCACCAAGAAAGAACTATCCGCTATAAGAGAGGAATTCGGCGACAGGGCGGATAATCTCGAAGAGGTGGTTCAAAACACGTGCAGGGTAATAAGCAGCCTAACCGATTACACTTCGCTCGCGGTACCCGTTCATAACGATAAAGACAAAATACTGAAAATAGATTTATTCCGTCACAAAAAAAATCAAGCGTTGCTGTTGTTAGTCAGCGAAAGCACGCTTATTCGCGACAGGTTTATAGAAATTCCGGAGGGAATGAGCGATAAAGAAATAGAAGAAGCGAGCGCGCTTATGCAAAGGTTGTTCGTCGGAAAGCAACTCGGCGAAATAAAGAAGATGAAAAACGCCATTGCCGAAGAGTTTGAAAAATACAGAGAAATTTTCGCGATGGTTATAAACGCGATAGCGGACTATATAGACAGGGATAAAAGCGAGATTATAATGGAGGGCGAAGGCAAAATGCTTTCCAATCCGGAATATAATTCGAACACGAAAGTTCAAAACTTTTTGTCGGTTATGACGAGTAAAGAAAGACTCCGCGATTTGGTTTGCGAAGGCGGCGACGACATAGAAATTAGCATTAAAATCGGCGACGGCGGCGGGGAATTGAACGATTGTTCGATAGTTACGGCGACATATTCCGCAAGCGGCGTGAATATGGGCACGTACGGAGTTATAGGACCTATGCGAATGGACTATCAAAAAGTCGTTTCGGTTTTGGAAGGCGTAGGAAAAATACTCGAAGACGTGGTAAAAAATAAAAACGACGAAAAGGACGAATAGAAATGGCAGAAAAAGAAAAGAAAGAAAAGGAAAATACCAACGAAACCGAACTTGAAAAGGCTTTGAAAGAAGAAAACGAAAGCCTTATCAAAGAACTCGAAGAAGAAAAGAAAAAAAGCGACGATTTCAAAGACAAGTGGATGAGAAACGTCGCCGAATTCGATAATTATAAAAAGCGCAACGCAAGGCTTTGGCAAGACGCGTTCGACGAGGGTAAAAAGGACGTTATAGTAAAACTGTTGCCGATAGGCGACCACCTCGACGCCGCGCTTAATATGGGGTTAGACGAAAAGACCGCCGAAGGCATTAAATTGCTGGTCAAGAAATATAAAGACATATTGGCAGGATTGGAAATAGAAGAGATCGATCCCGTCGGCGAAAAGTTCGACCCGAATTTCGCGGAAGCGATTATGCAAGCCGAAAAGGAAGAGGGCGAAGAAAGCGATACCGTTAAAACGGTATTCCAAAAAGGCTATAAGTGCAAAGACAAAATAATAAGATACGCGAAAGTAAGCGTAATAAAATAAAAGGAAAATAAAGGATAAAGGAGATATAAAGATATGAAAACGAAAACGATAGGAATCGATTTAGGAACAACTAACTCGTGCGTAGCGGTAATGGAAAACGGCGAACCGATAGTAATCGCCAATGCCGAAGGGTCGAGAACGACTCCCTCGGTAGTCGCGTTTCAAAAAGGAGGAGAAAGACTCGTAGGTCAAGTCGCTAAACGTCAGGCGGTATCCAATCCCGAAAGAACGGTTGCGTCTATAAAAAGACACATGGGCAGCGATTATAAAGTAACCATAGACGGGAAAGCATATACTCCCCAAGAAATTTCCGCGATGACCCTTTCCAAACTTAAAAAGGACGCGGAAGCGTATTTGGGAACCACGGTTACCGACGCGGTAATCACTTGCCCCGCATATTTTTCGGACAGTCAACGTCAAGCGACCAAAGACGCGGGCAAAATCGCGGGACTCAACGTATTGCGTATAATAAACGAACCTACGGCGGCGGCTCTTTCGTACGGGCTGGATAAAGAAGGCAAAAACCAAAAAGTTATTATTTACGACCTCGGCGGCGGCACGTTCGACGTTTCCATAATGGAAATCGGCGACGGAGTATTCGAAGTTTTGGCTACCAACGGTAACTGCGAACTCGGCGGCGACGATTTCGATAAAAAGATAATGGACTATTTGGTTCAGGAATTCAAGGCGAAAGAGGGAATAGACCTTTCCGGCGATAAACTTGCTATGCAAAGAATAAAAGAGGCGGCGGAAAAGGCGAAAATCGAACTTTCGGGAATGACTCAAACAAACATTAACCTTCCGTTCATCACGGCGGACGCAACGGGTCCCAAACACCTCGACGTCGATTTGACAAGACAAAAATTCGACGCGCTTACCAAAGACTTAGTCGAAGAAACGGTGGTTCCGCTTAAAAAAGCGATGGACGACGCAAAACTTTCTTTCGGCGATATAGATAAAGTTATTTTGGTTGGCGGTTCCACGCGTATCCCCGCGGTTATCGACGAAGTAAGAAAGGTAACGGGCAAAGAACCTTTCAAAGGCATTAACCCCGACGAGTGCGTTGCGATCGGCGCGGCAATTCAAGGCGGCGTGTTGTCGGGCGAAGTAAAAGACGTGCTTCTTCTCGACGTAACTCCGTTGTCGCTCGGCATAGAAACGCTCGGCGGCGTATGCACCAAACTCATCGAAAGGAACACCACTATCCCCGTAAAGAAATCGCAAGTGTTCTCT
>CAYQLN010000046.1:0-5988 GCA_964418455.1 uncultured Christensenella sp. | reverse complement strand
GGTAAACTGTTTTTATTGAATTTATTGATATTGCTCTTTTTCGTTCCTCTGTTTTTGGTGCTGTTTTTTCGCACGAACGCGCTTTATAACTACGGCGCGGCGTGCCCTTATTCTCAACCGTTCGGCATAGGCTTTCAAGCGGCGGGCGAATTTACGGGTTTTGCCGAAACGATAGAAGTGAACTTAAACGTAACCATATATCTTTTCTTGCCGATAGCGTGTATGATTGCATCTTTGGGGCTTGCCGGCGGGGCGTATATAATGAGGAATATGGTTTGGACGGAGGGCGTTTTCGTAGCGAACGATTTTTGGCGAGGAATTAAACAGAACGCAAAAGAACTTTTGCTCATCTCGCTCATATATTCGATAATACTGTACAGCGGTTTGGTTTCCATGTCGTTTGCCGACCAAGCGATCGCTTTCGGAACGGGCACGAGATGGCTTTTGGTAACGAGCAAGGTCGTAGTCGGCGTTTTGTTGGTATTCTTTTCCATAGTAACGTTGCACGCCGTTTCCATGTGCGTAACGTATAAATTAAAATTCAAACATCTCATAAGGAACTCGTTCTTATTCACGGTCGCTTTGCTTCCGCAAAACGTGTTTTTCATTGCGCTCGGCTTGATACCTTTCTTCGTATATTCGCTCGGCAGTATATTCACCGTGATAGGTTTGTGTTTGATGTTGATATTCGGTTTTTCGTATTTTCTTTTGGTTTGGACGGATGATTGCCAATGGGCATACGATCAAACCATTAACGAAAAAATCGGCGAGAAAACCAATAAAGGCATATACGAAAAGATTAAAGGCGACGACGCGGAATCCATAAAGAAATATAAAGAACAAATCGAAACCGTGGGAACGAGCGCGTTCTCCGCTCGCCCGATTAAACCTATAACCGACGAAGAACTTACGGTTATGGATTTACCCGAAAGTTTCAATCGCAACGATTTAATGAAACTCGAAGAAAGCAAACAAGCCATTTATCAAGACCACGAAAAATACGTGGAGGAACATATCAACGATGAAAAATACGTTAAGGCGAGAGAGAGTTTCAAGGAACTGACGGAAGAAGAAAAGGTTAAAAACAAAAGAGTGGAAAAGGCAAAAAAAGAACTTGCCAAAAGAAAAAAATAAAGATAAAAGACGCTTGACTTAAAACGTCGAGCGTCTTGATTTTAGGACTAACGAGGGTAAAGACGTGCAATCGCAAATAGAAGTCGTTGATTTTTTGTGTCAACTCGCAATAATATTGTTTTCATCCAAAATGCTCGGAATACTTATGCGCAAAATGGGCTTGCCGCAAGTATTGGGCTTTATAATCGCCGGCATATTGATAGGTCCTGCCGTTTGGGGTATGATATTCGATGTAAAGGGAAAGGCGTTGATATTCCCCATATCTATGGAAAACAACCCGTATTTGAAGGCTTTTGCGGAAGTAGGCGTGATATTCGTTATGTTTACGGCGGGCTTGGAAACCAAACTCGAAGACATAAAGAGCACGGGTTTGGTATCGTTTTTAATCGCGCTCGGCGGCGTGTTGCTTCCTCTTGCGCTGGGAACTGCGGTAGGCAGTTTGTTCCTTCCCGAAGAAGGTTTTTACTCTTGGTTGTTTATAGGCGTTATAATGACGGCTACAAGCGTCGGCATAACGGTAGAAGTGCTAAGAGAATTGGGTAAACTTCAAACCAAAGTCGGAACGGTCGTGGTTTCCGCCGCCATCATAGACGACGTGTTGGGAATTATAGTCCTTGCGGTCGCTCTCTCGTTGACGGGTTCGGGGTCTGCGTCGCCCGTTCTCGAAGCGATAAACCCGAACGGAAATTCGGTAATATCCGTATTGTGGATACTCGCCTTTTTCGTGTTTGCGATAGGCGTAGGCGTCGCCGTGTCGAAATTGTTCAAATATATAGAAAAAAAAGCGCCGCATACCCGCAGAATACCCATACTTTCCATAGCGGTATGTATGATATACGCGTTCGTCGCGGAAAAAGTTTTCGGCGTGGCGGACATAACGGGCGCGTTTATAGCGGGGTTGGTGTTGTCTACAAACCATACTTCCGCCGAATACGTAGACAGCAAGGTAACGATAAATTCCTATACTATTTTCGCGCCGATATTTTTCGCGGGAATAGGGATAAAAATAACGTTAGAAGGTTTCACGCTCCATACCTTGTGGTTCGCGATAGCATTCGTTGCGGTGGCGATTATCGCCAAGATTATCGGTTGCGGCGGAATAGCCAAAGCGTTTAAATTTAGTTTTAAAGACAGTTTGCGTATAGGCATCGGTATGATCGCGCGCGGAGAGGTCGCTTTGATAGTCGCCGAAAAGGGAATAGCGGGCGGACTTTTAGACGCGGAATACAGAGTTATAGTTGTTCTTTTAGTGTTGGTAAGTTCGCTTATTTCTCCGATTATTTTGAAGTTGTTGTATAAAAACGATAAAGACGGCTCTTTGCCGATAAAAGGAGAGTTGCAGGAGGGAAAGGTTGAATAAATTGCTTAAAACGTTGATTTACGAAAATCAACTCTCGTTATCCGTTTTGGATACGACCGAAATGGTTAACGACGCCATAAAAATTCATTCTCTCACGCCTCTTACCGCCGCCGCTCTCGGCAGGACCCTTACCGTTTCCACCTTTATGTCGTCTAATTTGAAAAACGAAAGCGATAAACTTTCCGTAACCGTTGCGGGCGGCGGAGTAGGCGGAAAAATAACCGTTTGCGGAAACGGCAAACTGCAAATGCGCGGGAGCATAGACAATCCGCAAGCGGAACTGCCTTTACGTTCGGACGGAAAACTCGACGTCGGCGGTTGCGTGGGAAAGAACGGAAGACTCACCGTTACCAGAAGTATGGGACTTAAAGAACCGTATTCGGGCAGTGCCAAATTGGTTAGCGGAGAGATTGCGGAAGATTTTGCTTCTTACTATGCGCTCAGCGAACAACAGCCCACCGCTATAGCGTTAGGCGTTAAAATAGGAGTCGAAGGGAATTGCGTCGGCGCGGGCGGGGTAATTATTCAAGCGTTGCCCTTTGCGACCGAAGAAACTCTTGAACGAGCGGAAAACGTTATGAAGGAGTTCCGTTCCGTTTCTTCGATTATAGAAAGTTCGGGCGCGGAAGGGTTGATAAAAAAATATTTCGGCGCGGATATTAAATATACCGAATATCGACCGGAATATAAATGCCTGTGTAGCAAAGAATATATAGAAAGGCTGCTTATATCGTTAGGGAAAGAAGAATTAGACGATATAATTAAGCAAGAGGGCGCGGTTAAGGTAAAGTGCCAATTTTGCGAAACCGAATATAAATTCGAACAAAAAGACGTGGACGGATTGTTTTAATAAATAATGGAAACGAAAGATAAAATTTATCAATTTAATCTGTCGGAGAAAACCGTTAGACCGATAGCGGATAAAAAAGCGGACGAAGGGGATTTCGTCGGCGCGCTTTCTCTTTTGCGGTCTTCTTTATCGGCGAATTATTCCGTCGAAACGTTAAAAGACATGGCGCTTATATATTCCGATATGGAACAATACGAGTTGTCTAACCAACTATGGTTCGAATACCTTTCGAAAGTTCCGAAAAAAGAACGCGGCGTAGCATACGAAGAATTGCTGCTAAACTATTATTATCTGGGGAATAAGTCTATCGCGCTACACTATCTTATGGAAAAAATAAGGTTAGACGGATTTGTCAGCGACGTCGTTCTCGATTCCGGTATAAAAGAGGAACTTGCAGAAGAACTGTCGCCGCCGTCTTTCAGACTCGTGCATCCCGTGGAAAAAGCCGACTATTCCTACGAACTGAACAAGGGAAAGCGTGAATTTAATTCCGGCGACTACGATCTCGCCCTCGAAACGTTTTCGTCCGTTCCGAAAGGCTGTCCGCAGTATGCGGAGAGTTTGGAAGAAACCGCTCTTGCTTATTATATAAAAGGCGACCTCGACGAAGCGATAAAAAAACAACGCGAATTTATTAAACACAGCGGCGAATCCGTGCTTTCTCTCAGCAGTCTGTCCGCTATGTATAAGGCGATCGGGAACGAAGAAAAAAGTTTGTATTACTACGATAAAGCCAAGGATTTTTCCGTCGGCGATCCGGAAGAGGCGTACAGGCTGGCGTTTATAGCGTTCGAAAGGAACGACGGGGCGTTTGCCGTGCAAAAAATGGAAACTATTCTCAAAGAGCGGCCGTTCGACGTGAATATGCTGTTTTTTTACGGGTTGGGTCTTATAAACTGCGGTCGATACGAAAAGGCGATCGGCGCGCTTAAAAAGGCGTTCAGAATAAATCCCGAGGAACTTTCGTTAAAGTTTTATATCGACCTTGCCGAGGGATTGTTAAACGGCGAAAAACAATACAAAAAATATCTTCCGATAGCGTACCGCTTGGATTATCCCGATTCGGTGTATGCGGAAAGACTTAAAAAATTGTCGCCGTTAAACGGCGAAACCCGCGCAAAGGCCATCTCTTTCATAAAGAAAAAAGATAATTCGCAACTTGTCGAATGGGCTTTAAAAACCAAAAACACCGAACTAAACGAGGCGATGGCTTTCGGATTGATGCAACTAAAAGTTCCTTTCGGCGATAAACTTTTGAAAGAGTGTTTGCTCCGCGTCGGCATCGACGACGGGCTTAAACGGGGAATAATGTATTATTTTATCGCAAACGGCAAAAAGGAAAAAATATCGCTTGTTTCGGGGCACAGATTTTTTTCTTTCAAACCGAAAATCCCGCCTTTCAAGGATCAAAAAAACGGAGCGATATTCGCCGCCGCTCACGCGCTTGCGGTCGCTACTCTCGCGTTGTTCGGCATAGACGGCGGAGAAAAACTTTTAAGATGCGCGACTGACGTGTACGAAAACCTTAAAGAACGTGCGGAAGAAGAAAATTTTAGCAGAGAGGAACTCGGCGCGTTTATAACTTGGAAAAGCGAAGTCGCGCCTATGGGCGATATGTTTTTTATCGCTTCCTGCTACGGCGTGCAAAAGGAACGTTTGAATTTACTTGACGAAACCTATAAATTAAAAAATTCGACGGAGTTAGAAAAATGATAAAAATAGTTGATATAGACGGATTGTTCGAAGATTACGTGTCTTCGTTCGTAAAAGAAAATATCGGCAAAATAAAGCCGGAAGAAATAGAGAACGAAATTCCCGTGCTATACGATAAATTCGGCAAGGAAAAATTAAAGGAATTAGACGGGGAAACGCCGAAGGACTATTATAAAAAATTTAGCGCGGAAGAACTTGTTTTCGCCTTAAAAGAACACCTAAAAAGCGGCGTGTCCGTCAACGATTATCTGTGTGTCGCGCTCACCGAGGGGCAAACGGAAGAATTGTTGTTAAATGAATTGGAAAACGATTTTACCGAAGATTTCGCGGTGTATGCGATGAACGTTTTAAACGACAAAAAGTCTACCGCCGTTTTAGATAAATATTTGGATTTCATAGTCTGGGATTATCCCGAAACGGTTAAAGAATTGGCGGCGGAATTTTTAACGGAAAACGGCGAAGCGGTAAAAGAGCGCATAGTGGAGGGCTGGTCGGATTTTTCCGTTCGGGCGAAGAGTTATTTAACCGAGGTTCTGGCAAACACTTCTTCGGACGACGAACGCGTGCTTTCCATTCTTTTGGAGCAGTTCGCTTTAAACACGGATAACATTCCGTTATACGCGAATTACCTTGCGAAGTTCGGAAACGATAAAGCCATTCCCGTTTTAACTACCGCAATTGAAAGCGAAGGCATAAAATATCACGAGTTCGAGGAGTTGAGGTTCGCTATCGAAGCGCTCGGCGGTTTTTATGCGAAAGAACGCGATTTTTCCAAGGATTCGGTATATAAAAAAATCAAGGGCATAAAATAGCAAAAATACAATCGGCAGTTTATTCGCTTTTTATAAACCGCTTGAAAAGAATATAAAAACCTTTTTTCCCGTATAGTATAGGGTGAAAAGGTTTTTTTCCGTTCTGAAAACGGTTTTTT
>CAYQLN010000045.1:0-6048 GCA_964418455.1 uncultured Christensenella sp. | reverse complement strand
GGGCTTGTTTCCGGTGCGTGCCATTCTACCGCAAATACTTTAAGACCCGGACTTCAAGTCATTAAAACCGCGCCCGGAATAAACACCGTTTCGAGTTGTTTCGTTATGGTCGCTCCCGACGAAAACGAATATTGCCCGGACGGAGTTGCGGTGTTCGCGGATTGCGCCATCAATATAGAGCCTTCTTCCGAACAACTTGCCGATATAGCGATTTCTTCTGCGGAAACCGCAAAGTCTATCGCGGGTATCGAGCCGAGAGTGGCTATGCTTTCTTTCTCGACCATGGGCAGCGGTAACGACGACAAGTTCTTTAAGTCGGTTCCCAAAATGCAAGAGGCAACTAAGATAGCGAAAGAAAAAGCGCCCGAACTCACGGTTGACGGCGAATTCCAATTCGACGCCGCCGTCGCTCCCGAAGTCGGCAAACTCAAAGCGCCGAACAGCGAAGTGGCGGGTAATGCGAACGTATTTGTTTTCCCGAATATAAACGCGGGCAATATAGGCTATAAAATAGCGCAACGTTTCGGAAAGTTTATGGCGCTCGGTCCAGTTTGCCAAGGCTTTGCGAAGCCCATTAACGACTTATCGAGAGGTTGCTCGGCAGACGACGTGGTTGCGGTAGTCGCCATAACCGCGTTGCAAGCATAAAAAACAACGACGAGGATAGAAAATATGAAAATTTTAGTATTAAACGCGGGAAGTTCTTCCCTTAAATATCAACTTATAGATATGGCGGACGAAAGCGTGGTTATAAAAGGTCTTTGCGAACGTATAACCGCAACGGGCAGCATGCTCACTCAAAAAACCGCCGACGGCAGGCAATTAGTTATTAAACAGGATATGCCCACGCACAAGGAAGCGATGGAACTTGTTTTGAAAGCGATGCTCGACCCCGTTAACGGCGGACTTAAATCGGTTGACGAGATAGGCGCGGTAGGACACAGGGTTCTCCACTCCGGCGAAGATTTCCACGAATCGGTTGTTATCGACGACGAAGTTATCGCAATATGCGAAAAGAACGCGGAATTGGGACCTTTGCACATGCCCGGCAACATCGCTTGCATTAAGAGTTGCCGCGAAGTTATGAAAGGCGTTCCCATGGTCGCCGTGTTCGACACGACGTTCCATTCCACGATGCCGCAAAAGGCGTTTATGTACGGAATACCATACGACGTATACGATAAGTATAAAATCCGTAAATACGGTTTTCACGGCACGTCGCATAAATTCGTTTCGCAGGAAACGGGCAAGTATTTGGGCGACGAAAACGCTAAAATGGTTATTTGCCACTTAGGCAACGGCTCTTCCATTTCCGCCGTTAAAAACGGAAAATGTCAAGATACTTCTATGGGCTTTACCCCGTTGGAAGGTTTGGTTATGGGAACTCGTTCGGGGGATATAGACCCCGCCGCGGTAGAGTTTATGAGAGTTAAACTCGGTCTTAAGGCGGAAGAAACGGTGGATTATCTCAATAAAAAATGCGGTATGCTCGGCATAAGCGGATTTTCTTCCGATTGCAGGGATTTGACGGCGGCTGCCGAAAACGGCGACGAAAAGGCAAAACTCGCGCTGGAAATGGTTGCTTACAGAGTTAAAAAATACGTGGGAAGTTATATCGCGGTGCTCGGCGGCGTAGACGCGATTGTGTTTACGGGCGGTATCGGCGAACATTCTCCGCTTATTCGCGGTCTTGTTATGGAAGGAATGGAATACTGCGGCGCGAAGTTCGACGAGAAGAAAAATCTTCAAGAGGGCGACGGCATAGTGGAACTCAATACTCCCGACTCCAAGGTTAAAATTTTGATTTGCCCGACTAACGAAGAATTGTCTATCGCAAGGGAAACCAAAACTTTAACCGAGTAAAAAAAGTCGTTAAAAAAGTTGACAAGCGAAAAATAATATTATATACTTGTAAAGCGTTTTTGGAAATTATGATAATAGATATTCGCAAAATCCGACAAACAGGTAAAGACGAACAGAGTTTTTTCTTTGAATATTCGCCCGAAACGGAGTTGATAAATATCCCCGACGCACGGCTGAAATTGCCCGTAAACGTTCAGGGAACGGTTTATCTGACAGGCGCGCACGCCGCTTTTGCGGAGGGAAGCGTTTCGTTCGAGATAGAAGGCGAGTGCACGAGATGTCTTGAATTTACCGAAAAAAGAATCGTTGCCGATTTTGCGGAAAGTTTCGAAGAAAACGGAGAAGATTGCTACGAATTGATTTGCGACAGAATAGATTTGTCGAAGGTCGTAGAAGATTTGATAATATTGAATGCGCCCGTAAGTTTTTTATGCAAAGAAGATTGCAAGGGTTTGTGCCCGAAATGCGGTGCGAACCTCAACAAAGGCGCTTGCGAATGTGAAAAATAAAGGAAGGTAAGTTAAAATGGCAGTTCAAAAAAGTAAAACGAGTAAGCAAAGAACTAACACCAGATACGCTCAGTGGAAAATTAGCGCTCCTAACCTTGCGGAATGTCCTCAATGCCACGAATTAAAGGCTTCTCATAAAGTATGCCCGAAATGCGGATACTACGACGGTAAGCAAGTTATCGATACTTCTGCAAAAGAAAAGAAGAACTAATTTTTTTCGGTTTTCCGTTTAATCAAACGAAAAAAAGAAGCCGCTTTTTAATAGCGGCTTTTGGTGTTTTAAAGGAAACGGCGGCTTTCGATGATTTTATCATCGAAAGCCGTTTTTTATCGTATTTTTTCCAAAACGGCGGTCGCTTGGGCGCATATTCCTTCTTCTCTTCCCACGAAGCCCAAGCCCTCTAACGTCGTTGCGCCTATTCCTACTTCGCTTTCCGAAAGAGAAAGCGCGTTCGCAAGGCTTTTCGTTATGACGGGAACGTGTTTTAAGAGTTTTGGCTTTTCCGCCATTATCACCGCCGAAACGCTTTTTACGGCATAGCCCTTTTCTTTTGCCATTGACAGAACTTTTTCAAGCAGTTTCATACTGTCCGCGTCTTTATATTTAGGGTCTTTGTCGCTGAAATGGTATCCTATATCGCGCAAAGCAAGGGCGGAAAGAATCGCGTCCATAATCGCGTGAGTCAAAACGTCTGCGTCGCTATGTCCCAAAAGTCCTTTGTCGTGGGGAATTTCCACTCCGCCGAGAATAAGTTTTCTGTCGTTTACCAATCTGTGACAATCGAATCCCACTCCGAATTTAACTCCGTTTACGGCGGATGCTTTTTCAAAATCTTCCGGATAGGTTAGTTTAACGTTTTTTTCGCTTCCCTCAACGGTGTTCAGTTTCCTGTACTCATTTAAATAAATTTCACCGTCGTCGTTAAAATCGCGGGTTGCGTTTTTATATGCGGCTTTTATTTGTTTTGCGTTAAAACCTTGCGGAGTTTGCACTCTGTATAATCCGAGTTTTCCTTCGTATGAGGAAACCGATTGGTTTTCCGCTTTGACGACGGTGTCCGCGGAGGGGACGACGGGAATTGCCGAGCCGAATTTTTTTGCCACTTCCGTAACTCTTTTTATAACCGCTTCGGAAACGAACGGTCTTGCTCCGTCGTGAATCAAAACGACGTCGCCGTCGATTACGTTAAGCGCGTTCGCAACCGATTGAGTTCTGCTTTGTCCGCCTTCGATTACTTTAACGTCAGAGGGGCATAGGCTTTTAATGCTTTCGAAATCCGTTTTGCTCGCGGTAACGACGTATTCGTCTATTAAACCCGTTTTTATAAACGCGTTTAGCGATAATGAAAGAACGGGTTGCCCGTCGATTTTTTGCAATAATTTATTTTGAGCGAATCCCGCTCTTTCGCCCTTTCCCGCGCAGGTTAAAATCAAAGATACTTTCATATTCTATTCTTCCACAATTTCGTAAAGAGATTCCGCCTCTTCTTTTTTTACTACTTCTTTCAAAGACAGAACTTTGAATTTAAGCGTTCCGGAACTGAAACCGAGTTCCACTTGGTCGCCGATTTTTAAGTCGTAGGAGGGTTTGACGGTTCTTCCGCCGACTTTTATTCTTCCGCCTTCCGCCGCTTGTTTTGCTACCGTGCGTCGTTTTAGTATTCTCGATACCTTCAAAAATTTGTCTATTCTCATAAAAATTACCGAAATAAAAGTTTTTTTATCGTAAAACCGAGAAAAAATAAAAGATTTCCAAAAAAAACCGAAAAACACTTGACAATATTGACCTTATCAATTATCATTATAAAATGCATTATGATAGGTTAGTGTCGATATCTATCGCTTTTTTCGAAAAAAACGGTCGGTTTTTTCGGGGCAAAAAACCCCTAAATCGTCAAGGAAAAAGATACGAAACCTTATTTTTTCCGACGCACTGATTATACACCATAATTTTCGGTTTGTAAACGGTTGTCGGCGCAATATTTAATTTTTTTAAGGAGAGTGCAGAATGTCACGAAATCTACCTGAAATCGAATGTGGCAAGGTAAAGAGAAAAACTTTCAGCAAAATTCACGAAGCGATCGAACTTCCTTATCTTGTCAAAATCCAGAAAGACTCCTACGACGCTTTTATAAAAGAAGGTATCGGCGAAGTTCTGGAAGACTTTTCACCTATAACCGATTATTCCGACCACTTTGAATTGTATTTTTTGAATCATACGTTGTCGGGAACTCCGAAATACGATGAAAAGGAATGCAGAAACAGAGACGCTACTTTCTCTCTTCCGCTTCGCGTTAAGGTAAGACTTAACAACAAGGTAACGGGCGAAGTTATCGACCAAGAAGTATTTATGGGCGATTTCCCGCTTATGACCGACAACGGTTCGTTTATCATTAACGGCGCGGAAAGGGTAATAGTGTCGCAGTTGGTTCGCTCGCCCGGAGTTTATAACGGAGCGCAAGTGGATAAGTCGGGAAGAAAAATTTTCGACACCACTGTAATTCCTTCTCGCGGAGCGTGGTTGGAATTCGAACAAGATTCGCAAGGGGTGCTTTGGGTCCACGTGGACAGAACGAGAAAACTTACCGCTACCGTTCTTTTGCGTGCGCTCGGTTTCGGAACGGATGAAGAAATATCCAATCTTTTCGACGGCAATCAAATGATTATCGATACCGCCGCGAAAGACTCGGCAAAAACGGAAGCGGACGGATTGGTGGAATTATACCGTCGTTTGCGCCCGGGCGAAATACCTACCGACGAAGCGGTTCGTCAACATTTGAAAAACGTGTTCTTCGACGCGAGAAGATACGACCTTGCGAGGGTAGGCAGATATAAATTCAACAAGCGTTTGAGAATGGGTGCGAGAATAGTCGGATTAAAGGCTTATGAAGACGTCGTTAACGAAGACGGCGAGATTTTGGCTACCAAAGGTCAAATCATAACGCGCGGCGTAGCGGACGAAATTCAAAACGCCGGCATAAACGTTTTCTATGCCGATATCGACGGCGCGAAACAAAAAATAATAGCGAACAACGTAGTAGAATTCAAAACGGCTACGGGCAAGGATCCGAAAGTGTTCGGACTTTTGGATTACGTTTATTATCCTACTTTGAAATTCTCCGAACAGGTTGCGAAAAGAGCAAAAGAAATCGGGGAAGAAGAGACTGCGGACGAGTTGCATACGGAAATTAACCAAATTTTCTATCTCGAAGACAAAACGCCCCGCGAAGACGCTAAACCCGAAGAAAAGAAGAATTACGAGAAAGCGAGAGAAATTAGGGTTAAATTTGTTAAGGCGTGCGTTCGTTTCTATGAACTTTTGGAAAGCGAAGTTAAAGAACTTTCTTTCGAAGACAAGAAAATCGTTCGTCCGCTTTTAGATAAACTCAATCACAAACATATCACGATAGACGACATAGTAGCGGCTATTTCCGTTAACCTCGACCTTGTTTGCGGCATAGGTTCGGTGGACAATATCGACCACTTGGGCAACCGTCGCGTGCGTTCGGTAGGGGAATTGTTGCAAAATCAATTCCGTATCGGTATAGCAAGGTTAGAGCGCGTTATTAAGGAAAGAATGGCTACCGCGAAAGACCCCAAGGACGTTACTCCGCAGGGCTTAATAAACGTTCGTCCCGTAAGTTCGGCGATTAAAGAATTTTTCGGTTCTTCCCAA
>CAYQLN010000044.1:0-6048 GCA_964418455.1 uncultured Christensenella sp. | reverse complement strand
TATATGAACTTCTTTTTTTATTTCCAAGTGTTGCACTTAATAGTATAATTCACCAACCACATAAACAAAGGGCACACCTTATAGTGTGCCCTTTGTTTATGTGGTTGCGGGGAGGGGATTTGAACCTCCTGACCTTCGGGTTATGAGCCCGACGAGCTACCAAGCTGCTCCACCCCGCGATATATAATATTCTTGCACTTCACTCGAAATGCTCATTCATAATATAATATATTTCCCTTTTTGTCAACCGAAAAAAGCAAAATAATTTAAAATTATCGCCTTTTACTTGATAGATTCATTTATCTTTGCTAAAATATCGATATGAAACTCGATTTAAACAGCCTTATAAGAAAAGGCGAAACGATAGCGGTTGCCTGCTCGGGCGGCAGCGATTCGATGGCGCTTCTTCATTATATGCAATCCAAAAAAGATGAATGCGGAATTAAAATAATCTGCATAAACGTAGAACACGGCATACGCGGCGAAAGTTCTATTTCGGACAGCGCATTCGTTGCAAGATATTGCAACGAAAATTCCGTTCCGTTTTTTCCTTTTTCGGTAAACAGCATTGAAAACGCCGAAAAAAAAGGCTTATCCGTAGAAGAATCGGCAAGAAGTTTGCGTTACCAAGTGTTTTTCGATTGCGTTAAAAACGGTTTATGCGACAAAGTAGCCACCGCGCATCACCGTCGCGACAATGCCGAGTCCGTACTCATCAACCTTTTAAGAGGTTCGGGAATTAAAGGCGTTTCGGGCATAGAAGAAAATTTCGAAAACAGAATTATCCGTCCGTTTTTAAGGGTATCTAAACAGGAAATTGAAGAATATATAAGAGAAAACGACGTGCCGTTCGTAACCGACGAAAGCAACTTTTCCTCAGACTATACGAGAAACTTTTTAAGATTGAAAATTTTTCCGCTTATCAAAGAAATTTTTCCCGAAGCGGAAAAAAATATAGAACGTTTTTCCGTTATCGCAAAGGAAGAGAACGATTTTTTGAACGAATGTGCGAAAAATTTTTTAACCGTAACGAGCGATTGCGCGGCGATAAATATTTCCGCGCCGAAAGCGGCTTTTAAGCGAGCGGCAATTTTTGCGATGAAAGCACTCGGCATCGAAAAAGATTGGGAAAAAACTCATATTGACGACGCATATTCCCTCGTATTTATGAAAAACGGTTCGAGCATAAACCTTCCGAAAGGCATTGTCGCAATCAAGGAATACGATAACGTAGTCTTTTACGCCAAAACGTCGCAAGAAATTGCGCCCTTCGCGTTTTGCGAAGGAGAAAGAAATTTTTTCGACAAAACGCTGTGCGTTTTAAAAACGGATATTCCGCTAAACCCCAAAAGCGGGCTGTTTGTCGACAAAGACAAAATACCGAAAGACGCCGTTATCCGTCAGAAAAAAGACGGCGACAAGTTCACCAAGTTCGGCGGCGGAACGAAAAAGTTAAACGACTATTTGACAGACCTTAAAATCCCGCTTAAAGATCGACCGAAATTGGCTGTAATAGCAAAAGACGACGTGGTTTACGCGATATTCGGCGTTGCCGTTTCCGAACTGTCTAAAATAGACCAATCAACGCAAGTCGTTTATGAACTTTCGATAAAATAGCACAAAAAACCACCGACAACGGTGGTTTTTTTGATTTTATTCGTTCGTTTTTTACTCCCACTCGATAGTTGCAACTGGCTTGGGAGTAAGATCGAAAAGAACTCTGTTAATTCCCTCCACTTCGCTCGTAATTCTATCGGTGATTTTTTTAAGAACGGAATAAGGAACTTCTTCGATGGTTGCGCTCATAGCGTCCGTAGTGTTCACGGCGCGAATAATCGCGGGCCACCCCTCGTATCTTTTTCCGTTTTTAACGCCAACGCTTTTCATATCCGGAACGGCGATAAAATACTGCCAAACTTTTCCTGCAAGGCCGCTCTTATCGAACTCTTCCCTCAAAATCGCGTCCGCTTCTCGAAGCGCGTGGAGTCTGTCTCTCGTAATCGCGCCGAGGCATCTGACTCCGAGCCCGGGTCCGGGGAACGGTTGACGATAAACCATATTCGCAGGCAATCCCAAAGCGGAACCGACGACTCTCACTTCGTCCTTAAAAAGAAGTTTAAGCGGTTCTACGAGTTCGAAATTCATTTCTTTCGGAAGTCCGCCGACGTTGTGATGCGCCTTAACGCCGTCGCTTTCCAAAATGTCGGGATATATGGTGCCTTGCGCAAGAAAGGAAATGCCCTCTAACTTTTTCGCCTCTTCGTCGAAGACCTTAATGAATTCTCCGCCGATTATTTTTCTTTTCTTTTCCGGTTCGCTTACGCCTTTAAGTAAATCCAAAAAACGGTCGGTAGCGTCTATATAAACGAGATTTGCACCGAGTTCTTTGCCGAACACCTCGATAACTTGTTCGCTTTCGCCTTTCCTCATAAGTCCGTGATTAACGTGGACGCAAACGAGTTGTTTGCCTATCGCTTTTATTAAAAGCGCGGCGACGACCGAACTGTCCACTCCGCCGGAAAGGGCGAGAAGAACCTTTTTGTCCCCCACTTGTTTTTGGATGAGAGATATTTGTTCATCGATGAAAGCGTTTGCAAGCGCTTCGGTAGTAATACGCGTCATTGTTTCGGGACGAACGTTTGACATATACAACCTCCGTATGTATTAAATAAAATTAACAAAATTATAAAAAAAATAGGTCGGTTTGTCAATTATATTTTACCTGTTAGCGCAAAAATGAGGTATAAAAATTTCAACTACAAAGTATAAAAAACACATATAAATCGCTACCTATCGACGACGCAAGAATTAAAAGCAAACCGTTGACAACACCGATAAATAATGTTAAAATCAAATTTAATAAAACTTAGGGAGAAAACTATGGAAGCAAACAAAATCCCCGAACTTTTCGGTTCGATGGTTTTCGGCGACAAGGCGATGAAGGAAAGGTTGCCGAAAGCGACATACGAAGCCGTATCCAAATCGGTTAAAAACGGCACGGCGTTACCGTTGCCGCACATTCGCGCCGTTGCGCAAGCCATGAAAGATTGGGCGATAGAAAAAGGCGCGACGCACTATACGCATTGGTTTCAACCGATGACGGGGATTACCGCGGAAAAACACGACGCGTTCGTTAATCCCGACGGGAACGGCGACGTAATTATGAATTTTTCCGCCCATTCGTTAGAAAGCGGAGAAAGCGACGCTTCGAGTTTTCCTACGGGCGGACTTCGCGCCACTTTCGAAGCGAGAGGCTACACCGCTTGGGACCCTACCTCCTATGCTTTCGTTAAAGACGGAAGTTTGCACATCCCCACCGCGTTTTGTTCATACGGCGGCGAAGCGCTCGACAAAAAAACGCCTCTTTTGCGTTCTTGCGAAGCGTTTAACAAACAAGCACTCAGAATACTGAAACTGTTCGGCAACGAAAGGGTCAAAAAAGTCATACCCTCCGTCGGCGCGGAACAGGAATATTTTTTAATCGACAAGTCGGTATACGAAAAACGCATCGACCTCATACACTGCGGCAGAACGTTGTTCGGAGCAAGACCTTCGAAAGGTCAGGAACTTAACGACCACTACTACGGAGCCATCAAATCGCGCGTATCCGATTTTATGAAAGAGGTCGACGAGGAACTTTGGAAACTCGGCGTCTTTGCCAAAACGAAACACAACGAGGCAGCTCCCGCGCAACACGAACTCGCGCCCGTATACTCTTCGGTAAATATCGCGTGCGACCAAAACCAACTCACTATGGAAACGTTGAAAAGCGTTGCGCATAAGCACGGTTTGGTGTGCCTGTTGCACGAAAAACCCTTCGCCTCCGTCAACGGAAGCGGTAAACACAACAATTGGTCGATAACCACCGACACGGGCGAAAACCTTTTGGAAATGGGAGAAACGCCGGAAAAGAACGCTCAATTTATTTTGTTCTTAATGGCGGTAATTAAAGCCGTAGACGAATATCAAGACCTTTTAAGGATATCCGTATCCTCTGCCGGCAACGATTTAAGATTCGGCGCGGACGAAGCGCCGCCCGTTATAGTTTCGGTATTTCTCGGCGAGGAATTGCAATCCATTTTGAACGCGATAGAATCCGGCGATACTTACAATTCTAAAAAGAAAGACGAACTCAAAATCGGGGTTTCCGTTCTCCCCTCGATACCGAAAGACACTACCGACAGAAACAGAACTTCTCCTTTTGCCTTTACGGGAAACAAATTCGAATTCCGTATGGTCGGAAGTTCGCAAAACATATCTTGCCCTAACTTTATTTTGAACACGATAGTGGCGGAAAGCCTTTCGCAGTTTGCCGACGTTCTGGAAAAATCGCAAGATTTCAACGCAGACTTAGATAAACTTATCAAAAAGACGATCAAAGCGCATAAACGCATAATCTTCAACGGCAACAGTTACTCCAAAGAATGGGAAAAAGAAGCGAAAAAAAGAGGATTAAGCATTTACCCCACCACCGTTGACGCGTTGCCGCAATATACGGAAGAAAAAAACGTTAAACTTTTCGAAAAACACAAAGTATTAACCAAGGGCGAAATGAATTCGCGTATGGAGATTCTTCTTGAAAACTATGCGAACATCGTTCATATAGAAGCGCTCACCATGCTCGATATGGCGAGAAAAGAAATTACCCCCGCCGTTATAGGTTATCAATCCTTTGTTTTGGAAGAAGCGAACGCTAAAAGAGAGTTTTCTAAACGCACGGACTCTAAACTTTCTTATAGTTTAGAAAAAGCGATAATATTCAAACTTTCGGAACTTGCAGGTAAATTCAGCGTCGCTATGGACAACTTGGAAATAGATGTCGCGGGGATATCGAAATCTACCACGACGCTCAAAAAAGCGCAGTATTGCAAAAACGTGCTCTTAAAAGATATGAAAATTTTAAGGGAACTTGCCGACGAAATGGAACTCGTTATAGGGAAAAAATTCTATTCTATCCCCACTTACGAAGATATTTTATACAGCGTAAAATACTAAGCGGTTTTTATATTCGATTAAAATCACTAAACCGCTAAAAATAGTTTGGCAAACAAAAAAACAATCCGAAAACGGGAGGACTCGTTATGAAAATCATCATCACTTACGGAACTTACGACTTGCTTCATTACGGGCACATAAATCTTTTGAAACGCGCAAAAGCGCTCGGCGATTATTTGATAGTAGGACTATCTACCGACGAGTTTAACGAAAAAGAAAAACATAAAAAAACGTATTTTTCTTTCGAACAACGAAAATCTATGTTAGAAGCGATTAAATACGTAGACAAAGTTATCCCCGAAAACGGCTGGGAACAAAAAAGAAAGGATATGCACGACTATAACGTCGACGTTTTCGTTATGGGCGACGATTGGACGGGCAAGTTCGATTTCTTGAAAGAGGAAGGCGTTGAAGTCGTTTATCTCGGAAGAACTCCAGAGATAAGCACGAGCCAAATAAAAAAGGATTTATTTTCCTCTAATTTTACTTCAACCGAAACGGATAAAAAATAATAAAAAAAGAATAAATAATAACTAAATCGCAAAAACAGCGTCGGCAAAAACTGCCGACGCTGTTTTTTATACTCGTTAAATAAAATTTATTTTGCGAACTCCGTCGCGCGCATTTCGCGTATGACGTTAACTTTAATTTGCCCGGGATATTCCATTTCTTGTTCGATTTTTTTTGCGATTTCCTTTGCCAAGAACAAAGTTTCCGCGTCGTCGACCTGTTCGGGTTTAACCATAACTCTAACTTCCCTTCCCGCTTGAATGGCATAGCACTTTTCCACGCCCTTAAATCCGCTCGATATTTCTTCGAGACGTTGCAACCTTTTAACGTAGTTCGTGGTGGTTTCTCTTCTCGCGCCCGGACGAGCGGCCGAAATACCGTCTGCAGCCTGAACGAGAACCGCTTCTATCGTTTTAGGCTCCGTATCGCCGTGATGAGAGAGTATCGCGTTTATAACGTGATGATTTTCTCTATACTTTTTAGCAAGGTCCGCGCCTATTTGCATATGCGTGCCTTCAACTTCGAAGTCAACCGCTTTGCCTA